>JAZSDB010000126.1:0-10211 GCA_045530975.1 Eubacteriales bacterium | reverse complement strand
AGGAACAGAGGATTACAAATCACGGCTTCAGCGTATTGTTCAGCAGACTCCCGAGGAGGTGCTCACCTATACTCTGGTAAGTGAGGAGGGTCCTCCCCACGACAGAACCTTCGGATATGAGGTTTATCTCAATTCCAACCTGCTGGGCAGAGGAAAGGGCCGCTCCAAGCGAGAGGCGGAGCAGGCGGCTGCTCACGAGGCACTTATCCTTCTCGGTGAATTAAATGAAGACCCATCGTAACCTCCCCTTTTTCGTGCCACACGCAGGATGCCCCAATTGCTGTGTTTTTTGCTCTCAGGAGAAGATAACGGGACAGCGTGCCGAAAAGGATATAAATACCGAGGTATCAGAGCTCAAGGAAATGCTGGATGGGGTGGAGAAGGGCTGGGATAACAGTCTGATCGCCTTTTTCGGCGGAAGCTTTACTGCCATTGACAGGGAACGGATGGAAACCCTCCTTTCGGTGGCAAACCAATACATAAAAAAGGGCGTGGCGCAGGGAATACGTATTTCCACCCGCCCCGATAAAATCAGCAATGATGTGCTGGATTTACTGGAAAAATATAATGTTACCCATATTGAACTGGGTATTCAGAGCACCGATGACAGCGTGCTTGCCCTTTCGGGCAGAGGTCATACCGCATCCCATTCCTTCACTGCCGCTTCGCTTATAAATAAGCGTGGGTTTGTGTTGGGTGGACAGATGATGGTAGGTCTGCCGGGAAGTAATGAGGAAAAGGAAATTCAAACCGCATTGGATATTGTGGAAATGGGCGCAAAGGAAGCCCGTATATATCCCACCGTGGTTTTTGAAAATACCGAGCTGTGCCGAATGGCGCAGAGAGGGGAATATGTCCCTCTGGATAACGGCTTGGCGGCATCCCGCACTGCCAAGTGTTACAGAATTTTTCATAATGCGGGCATCAGAGTTTTAAGAGTGGGGCTGCACGCCTCCGAAAATCTTGCTCACGCCGCAGGCGGTGCCAATCATCCCGCTATGGGTGAATTGGTGAAGAGCTGTGTTTATACCGATATTATTGCCGAGATGGCAGGGGATTGTCGAGGTCAAGTGCTGGAAATAGGAGTGCGAAGGTGCGATATTTCCATGCTGACAGGTCACGGACGTGCCGCCGTCAAGCGGTTAATAGATATTACGGGGGCAAGGGAAGTAACTGTTGTTCCCATGGATGTCCCTCAGTTTTCCCCCAGAATTATTAAAAGGAGTGTTTAAAATATGCGCCTGAAAGCCATAGAAATGCAGGGCTTTAAGTCCTTTCCGGATAAAACCCGTATTTCTTTCGATAGCGGCGTTACAGCCATTATAGGTCCCAACGGTAGCGGTAAATCCAATATTTCCGATGCTATCCGTTGGGTACTGGGTGAAATGAGCGCCAAATCCCTGCGAGGCAGTAAAATGGAGGATGTTATCTTTAACGGTACCGCCAGCCGTGCCGCCGCAAACAGTGCTTCGGTTTCGCTGATAATCGATACCGAGGAAGAATATAACCGTGCAAATCTTATCACTATCGAAGCTGAGGAGGGCGAAAAGGATGCTCAGGCCGAGGAAAGCAGAGGTGCATACCGCCTTTCCGACCAGGCCGAGGTTACCGTTACAAGAAAGCTCTACCGCAGCGGTGAAAGTGAATATTACATAAACAAAAAGCAGGTGCGCCTGAAGGATATTTATGAGCTCTTTTACGATACTGGTATCGGCAGAGAGGGCTATTCGGTTATCGGTCAGGGCAAAATTGCCGAGGTCCTTTCTCAGAAGGACGATGAACGCCGCAGTATTTTTGAGGAAGCGGCAGGTATCTCCAAAATCCGCTATAAAAAGCTGGAGGCAGAGCGCAAGCTCCGTGATACCGAGGCCAATCTGGTTCGTGTAAACGATATCCTTTCCGAAATTTCCTCCCGTATAGGTCCCCTGGAAAAGGAAGCCGAAAACGCCAAGCAGTATTTGGTGCTCAGCGAGGAAAAGAAGGGTATAGAAATCACCCTTTGGCTGGACAGAATTCAGTATCTCCGTGCCCGCCGTGTGGAATGCGAAAGCGACCTTGCCGCCGCAAAAATTGCCTTTGAGGCAGCAGAAAAGGCGGTGCAGGATTGCGATGCGGCTACCGATAAAATGCTTAATGAAAGCTATGAATTTTCCCGTTTGATGAGCGAATGCGAAAGGGAAAAGACCGAGGCAGTCCATAAAAAGGGCGAAGCAGAGGGCAGAAAGGCCGTTTGTGTAAACGATATTAACCACGCCGAGGAATCGGCATCCGATGCTATGAATGCCATCAACGGCGCCAATGCCGAAAAGGAAGAGGTTAGCAAGCTCTTGTCCGATGGCGAAGCGGCAATGAAGGAGGCCGAGGAAAAGGTTGTTTCCGCCGAAAAGCTTTCTCTCGAGGCGGAAAAATCCTACGAGGAGGCCCGCAGGGTGTGCGGTGCTGCCGAGGAAAACAGCCGTAATGCAGGCGGACGTGTGGAGCTGCTTTCAGGCGAAAGAGGCGGTCTTGTTGCCCGTGAGGCGGCTACCCGTGCTCTTTTGGATGCCGAAATGCGCAATATAGAAGAAAATTCGGGCCGATTGGCATCGGCAAGGGAAAGAATGTCCGCCCTGGAAGCCGAAATGGATGGGCTGAAGTCGGCATTGGCAGAGGCCAATAAGCTGGTAAACGAAACCGAAAATAAAATAGTAAAGCTGGATTATGAGCGTGCCTCTCTCTTGCAGAGCATTAGCAAGACCGCAGAGGAAATCACTGCCGAAAGGATTGCCCTTTCCGGTGATGAGCAACGCCGTGAGCAGCTTACAAGATTGGAAAATCTGCTGGAGGGCTATTCCGAAAGCGTTAAGCGTGTTATCAATGATTGCACCGCGGGAAAAATCCTCAACGGCGGCAATAGGATTAATCTCTACGGCACCGTTTCCAACATTATTTCCTCCGACAGCGAATATGTTATCGCCCTCGAAACCGCTTTGGCGGCGGGCGTGCAGTTTATTGTTGTGGATAAGGAATCGGATGCAAAATCCTGTATCAGATACTTAAAGGAAAATAAGCTGGGCCGTGCAACCTTCCTGCCCTGCGAAAGCGTAACAGGCAAGCTGGCAGACGTTTCCGCAGTGAAGGATATGGAGGGATATATCGGTATTGCCTCCGAATTGGCAAAATACGACCCCAAATTCAAGGGCATTATCGATGACCTTTTGGGAAGAACCATTATTGCCGACAATCTGGAATCTGCCTCGGCCATTGCCCGTAAGAGCGGATTCAGAATTAAAATAGTTACTCTTGACGGTCAGGTTATCAATGCGGGCGGCAGCTATACCGGCGGCTCCTCTGCCGTAAAGGTTGGCGTGTTTACCCGTGCTATGGATATAGAACGTCTTACCGAGGCAATCAAGGAGCGTGAGGAAAAAATCTCCGCATTGGAGAAAAAACACACCGAGCTTTCTTCTCAGTGTGCCGAGGTGGACAATCAGCTGGAGTCGCTCCGTGTTACCCTTTCCGAGGCAAATACATCAAAGGCGGCCCGTGTGGCCACCGTGGATTCTCTTGCTGTACGTATGGAAGAGGAGCAGGTACGAATCGAGTCCTATTCCTCCGGTGATGAGGAGCTGGAGCGTCTGCGAGGAGAGCTTGAGGGCATTACCGCAGAGCTGAAATCCCTTGATGAAGCCATTGCCAAGGCCATTGCAGAGCGTGACGGCTTTGCAAAGGAGGCAGAGCTGTTGAAGAGCGCCGAGGAAGCGGCATTCAGCGCTATGAACGAGGCCCGTATGGCTCTTTATACCTCCAAAAACGAGCTTTCTGTGGCAGGAGAAAGGTTGAATCTTTCTCAAAGAAGAGAAAATGAGCTCAATGCCCGTATTGCAATGGGCAGTGCATCTGTTGAAAGGGCCACCGCTCTTATTAAGGAACGCAGTGCCGAAATAGAGGTGCTGGATACCCTTTGCGCTCAGTGCGACAGTGTTATTAACGGCTGTGACAACCGAATGACAGAGCTTGCTCAGGGCAGAGAAAACAAGGAAAAGCAGCTCAACGATATGCGTGCCAGCCAGAAGATTGCCTCTGCCGAAAAGGAGGAAACCTTCCGCCGTGTTGCCGAGCTGGAAATGAAGTTTGCATCGGTTAACACCGAATACGACAATGTTACCAACAAGCTCTGGGATGAATATGAGCTTACCTATTCCGATGCCGAGGCATACCGTCTCCCCGAGGAAAAAATGGATAAAGCTCCCTCCCGTCTTGCATCTCTCAAATCGAAAATCCGTGCCATGGGCGTTATTAATGTCAACGCCGTGGAGGAATACCGTGTTACCAAGGAAAGATACGATTTCCTCACCGCACAGACCGATGACCTCAATAAAACCCGTGCAGGGCTTGACCGTACCATTGCCAAGCTGGAATCGGGCATGAAGGAAACCTTCCTTGAATGCTTTGAACGCATCAATACCGAGTTTAATGCCGTGTTTACCGAGCTTTTCGGCGGCGGCAGTGCCCGTGCAGAGCTTACCGATCCCATGCTTCCTCTGGAATGCGGTATTGATATTGTGCTTAAGGTGCCGGGAAAGAGCGTTCGCAGTATTTCTCTGCTGTCCGGCGGTGAGCAGTCCTTTGCGGCAATTTCTCTCTATCTTGCCCTTCAAAAGGTAAACCCCTCGCCCTTCTGCGTATTTGACGAAATCGAAAGCGCGCTGGACGATGTAAATATTGTTAAATTGGCGTCTTATGTAAGACGTAACAGCGATAAAACCCAGTATATTCTTATCACTCACCGCCGAGGTACAATGGAGCGTGCCGATACCATTTACGGCATAACCATGCACCAGAAGGGCATTTCCGATTATATGAAGCTCAATATGGCAAAGCTGGATGAGATTATCAAGGAATATACCGAATAGTAAAAGGATAAAAGAAAGAAGGCATTCCCAATGGGATTTTTTGAAAAACTGAAAAGCGGTCTGAAGAAGACGAAGGACGCACTTTTAAAGCCGGTAAACGACCTTTTTGCTTCCTATGACAAGGTGGATGAGGATTTTTACGAGGAGCTTTGCGATCTTCTTATAATGGCCGATGTAGGCGTGGAAACCTCCGAATATCTTGTAAACTGTCTCCGTGAAAGATTAAAGGAGAAAAAGATAAAGGACTGTTCCCTTGCAAGGGAGGAATTCCGTGATATTTTAAGAGATTCGGTGGGTGACGGCGGTGAGCTTTCCTTCGGTGAGGGCTTGAGTGTTATACTTATCATCGGCGTTAACGGTGTAGGTAAAACCACCTCTATCGGTAAAATTACTCACTGCCTTGCCGAGGATGGCAAAAAGGTAATGCTTGCGGCAGCGGATACCTTCCGTGCGGCGGCGGCAGAGCAGCTTGCTGTCTGGGCAGAGCGCTGTAACGTGCCCATTATCCGTCAGAATGAGGGTGCGGACCCTGCGGCCGTTGTTTTCGATGCCATTTCTGCCGCAAAAAAGGCAGGCAGCGATGTGCTTATTGTAGATACTGCGGGCAGATTGCATAATAAGAAAAATCTTATAGACGAATTGGCAAAAATCAACCGTGTTATCAGCCGTGAGGCCCCCAATGCCACAAGAGAAACCCTGCTGGTGCTGGATGCATCCACGGGACAGAATGCTCTTATTCAGGCAAAGGAATTCGGCAAGGCCGCCGACATTACAGGGCTTGTGCTTACCAAGCTTGACGGTACCGCAAAGGGCGGAATTGTACTTGCTATCAAGCGCGAGCTTGGTATTCCCGTTAAGTTTATCGGTGTAGGCGAGGGTATAGACGACCTCCGTCAGTTCAACGGTAACGATTTTATAAATGCTTTCGTTGAGGATGAACAATGATAAAAATCGTTCTTGCAACCAACAATTCTCACAAGGTTACCGAATTTAAAAATTACTTTGCGGAGCAGGGAATAGAGGCCGAAATTATCCCTATTTCCCAAACCGGCTTCAAGGGCGATATTATAGAGGACGCCGATACCTTTGAGGGCAATGCCTACATCAAGGCAAAGGCACTCTGCGATTTTTCGGGGCTCATCTCCATTGCCGATGACAGCGGCTTGCAGGTGGATGCCTTGAACGGTGCTCCCGGTGTGTATTCTGCACGCTTTGCAGGGGAAAATGCTTCCGATTGGGACAATATCCAAAAGCTTCTTCATTGCCTGAAGGATGTTCCCGAAAAGGAAAGAACAGCCCGTTTTGTGTGCTCTATCTGTGTGTGCCGTCCCGACGGTCAATCCCTTACCGTCAGCGCAAGCTGTGAGGACGGATTGATTATAGATGAATGCCGCGGCGACGGAAAATTCGGCTATGACCCCATCTTTTATTTCACCCCTATGGGCAAAACCTTTGCGGAGATGACCTCCGAGGAGAAGAATTCGGTGAGCCACAGAGGTAAAGCTATCGAAAAGCTCTTGAAAAACAAGGACTTTTTGGAGGTTTAAGCCCCAAACGCATATTGACAAAAACACGTTAATATGCTAAAATAATTTATTAAAAATTCGTTTGCTTTTTTTCGTAGAAGGAGGAATAGGGAATGACCGCTTTTCTCGATTATCTTGAATATCTGTGGAACCAGATATCCAATATCACCGTTATCGATGTAATAGATATAATTATCGTTACATTCTTCTTCTATTGGGTATTCAGATTTGTGCGTGACCGCCGTGCGGGAAAGCTGTTGGCAGGCATAGTTTTCTTTGTGGTTTTACTGCTCATCAGCGACCTGCTGGATATGCATGCTCTCAATTTTATTCTCAATAATGTTTTCTCGGTAGGTATTGTGGCGCTGGTTATAGTTTTCCAGCCCGAGCTGAGAAGCGCCCTGGAAAAGGTTGGCGGTGAATCCCTTAAGAACTTCAAAAGCAGAATGAACGGCGAGCAGGTAGATGCAATGCGCTCCGCTATCAGTGAGGTAAGCAGAGCGGCAGAGGACTTTTCTCAGAAGAGAACCGGTGCCCTTATGGTTTTCGAGCGCAGCACCAAGCTGGGCGATTATATGCGTACCGGCACCGTGGTAGATGCAGTCCCCTCCTTCTTCCTGCTGGATAACATCTTCTTCGATAAAGCGCCCATGCACGACGGTGCGGTGGTAATACGTGGGGGCAGGGTACACGCCTGCGGCTGCTTCCTTCCTCTCTCCACACGCTCCGATATAGTAAAGGATTTGGGAACACGTCACCGTGCCGCTATCGGTATAACCGAATGCAGCGATGCGGTGGTTGTGGTGGTTTCCGAGGAAAACGGTATTATCTCTGTGGCGATAGAGGGTGACCTCAAGCGCAATTTCAACCGTGAAAGTCTGGAGGAATACCTTGTTAAGCTTTTGGTTCCCGATGAAAAGAAAAAATCTCTCAATTTCCGTGTAAAGGACGTAAAAGGCAAGCTTTTCAAGAAAAAGGTTCGGGAGGAAAATGATGAAGAACAGTCTTAACAACCAAAAACAAACCGAACCGATGCCCAAATATACCAGGATTGTGGTGCTTATCGCATCTTTTCTCGGAGCATTCCTGCTGTGGATTTATGCTATCGGCTACGACAGCTCACTTTTCGAGGAAACCTATAACGGCGTGGAGGTAACAATTACAGGCGAGGATGCCCTTAAGGCAAACAGCGGCTTTACCCTTGCCGCCGATCAGGATTTCTCTTCAATAACCATTACCGCCAAGGGCAAGCGTGCCGCATTGAATGCTTTGGAGGCAAAGGATTTTCAGGCGGTTGTGGATGTTTCCAAGGCCCAGTCGGCGGGCTGGCAAACTCTTGACATTACGGTTATATCCCCCAACGGCGTGGAGGTTGTAAGTCAGTCCTCCGGTACCGTCCGTGTTTTTGTGGATGAATTCACTCAGAAAAACGACCTTCTTACCGTTGAAATAGATACCGGCGATAAGGGCTACCGTCTGGGCGAGGGCGTTTCCAGAATTAATTTCTCGGTAAATCCTGCGGTGGTGACCGTTTCGGGCCCCAAATCGGTTCTGGACAGTGTTGCCCGTGCAGTGGTAAAATTCCCCTTGGACGGCAATGAAATCAAGGAGGACGTTCGCGGTTACGGTGCTATCACCCTTTTTGATAAGGACGGCAACACCTTGAATAATCAGTATCTTGCTCTTTCCGATTCCACTGCCGAGGTTGCCTTGACGGTAATTAAAGAAAAGGTGCTCCCTGTGCGTGTTGCTCTGGCGGGCGGTGCTCTTATTGAGGGAATTACGGTAGAAACACCCGTGCCCGGCGCCATCACCGTTTCGGGCAGCTCTGCCGCAATATCCGCTTTGGGCGGTGAGCTGGTGCTGACCATCGATGAAACCACTCTCCTCCCCGGCAAAACTCATATTCTTGAATTTCCCATTGTAGAAATGCTCCCCAAAAATATTTCCACCGAAAACAGCGGAAATATTACGGTTAAGATTACCGTACCCAAGCTTTCTGTAAGGGAATACAGCATTTCTGCCGACAGAATAGAAGTAGAAAATCTGCCTGAGAACTATGTTTGCAATATAGAAAAGGGCATAAAGGTAAGGGTTGCGGGCCCCTTGAGTGCCTTTGAGGGCTTTGACTCCCAAACCATTACCGCAAAAATCGATTTTAACAATGTCACCTTTACAGAAGCGGTGGCAGCTGCAGATATAAATCTCTTCGCCAAGGAAAAGGTAAATACCAACGGAAGCTATAAGGCAAATGTTACGGTAGAGCTTCAAGGCGGGGATACTCCTCTGTATCTTATAAATGAACCCCACGAGGTCAGCTTTACGGTTTCGGCGGTGCCGGAGGCCGTAAGCTAAGCACCTTGCGCCGAAAGGCATATTCCATTAAAGAGGTGAGAATATGAACAACAGAGAATGGCATATTCGCGAAACCGACTTGGAGGTCTGCGACAGAATTGTCAGAGAGTGCGGTCTGCGCCCCCTGACGGCGAAATTGCTTTACAATCGCGGATTGACCGACAAAAACGAAATATTTACCTTCCTCAATAAAGATGGAATCCCTCTTCACGATCCCTTCCTTTTAAAGGATATGGACAAAGCGGTGGCCCGTATAGAAAAGGCCATTGAGGAGAAGCAGAGGGTTTGCATTTACGGCGATTACGACGTGGACGGTGTTACCAGCACGGTATTGCTTTATCTGTATCTGAAATCCAGAGGGCTTGAGTGCGAATACTTCATTCCCGAGCGTATTTCCGAGGGCTACGGTTTAAGCTTGCCCGTTATTGAAAAAATGAAGGACAGGGTAAACCTTATCATCACCGTAGATACCGGTGTTACCGCTGTTGCCGAGGCAGAATATGCCCAAAGCATAGGCATAGATATGGTTATAACCGACCACCACTCCTGCCGTGAGGTTTTGCCAAAGGCGGTTGCGGTGGTAAATCCCCACCGTGAGGACAGCGCCTACCCCTTCAAGTATCTGGCAGGCGTAGGTGTGGTATTTAAGCTTCTTTGCGCACTTGAGGGCGACACACAGCGTATTCTTGATATGTATTCCGATATTATCGCTGTGGGAACCGTTGCCGACGTTATGCCTATAATGGGTGAAAACCGCCGTATTACGGGCATCGGCTTGCAAAAGCTTTCCAATACCGAAAATCTGGGCCTTCTTGCCCTTATGGAACGTGCCGGAATTATAAAGTACGGCAAGAAAATGAAAAAGATTACCTCCGCTACCGTGGGCTATGTGCTGGCGCCCCGTATAAATGCGGCGGGAAGAATTGCCTGCGCATCCCGTGCGGTGGAATTACTGCTCACCAGGGACAGCGCCGAGGCCGCCGAGATTGCCGAGGGACTTTGCGAGATAAACAAGCTCCGTCAGGCCACCGAGCAGGAAATATACGAGCAGGCGGTCGAACTGATAAACACCCACTATTCCGAGGATAAGTTTTTGGTGCTTTCCTACGATGGCTGGCATCAGGGTGTTATCGGTGTTGTTGCATCGAAAATTGCCGAAAGATATTCCAAGCCCTGTATTCTTTTCACCCGTGACGGTGATATTGCAAAGGGCTCCGGCAGAAGCGTGAAGGGATTTTCTCTTATGGACGCCCTTTCCTCCTGCGGTGACCTTTTGGTGGAATACGGCGGTCACGAGCTTGCGGCAGGTCTTTCCATCGAAAGCGAAAAAATAGATATTTTCCGCAAGAAATTAAATGAATATGCATATCCTCTTCTTAGCGAGAGAGATTCCGCAACACCCATCGAGGTGGAATGTGAAGTCGAGCTTTCTCAG
>JAZSDB010000147.1:0-3500 GCA_045530975.1 Eubacteriales bacterium | reverse complement strand
TTCCGCAGCTCCCGCAGCAAAGAACGTAATCTTCCTTTCTGCAGATGCATTCGGCGTACTTCCTCCTGTTTCCGTTCTCACTCCCGAGCAGGCACAGTACTACTTCCTCTCCGGCTTCACTGCAAAGCTTGCAGGTACCGAGCGCGGCATCAAGGAGCCCACTCCTACCTTCTCTGCTTGCTTCGGTCAGGCGTTCCTCGAACTCCATCCTACCAAGTATGCTGAAGAGCTCGTTAAGAAGCTGGAACAGAGCGGTGCAAAGGCATACCTCGTAAACACCGGCTGGAACGGCACCGGCAAGCGTATCTCCATCAAGGATACCCGCGGTATCATCGATGCTATCCTTAACGGCGACATCGCAAATGCTGACACCAAGACCATTCCTTACTTCGATCTCGCAGTTCCCACCGAACTTCCCGGCGTTGACACCGGTATTCTCGGTCCTCGCGATACCTATGCTAACGTTGCTGATTGGGAAGCGAAGGCACAGGATCTCGCATCCCGCTTCATCAAGAACTTTGTTAAGTACACCGGCAACGATGCAGGCAAGGCTCTCGTAGAAGCAGGTCCCAAGCTTTAATCTGAGCTTATAAGGATAAAAAAAGTGCAGGAGTAACCCTCCTGCAC
Organism: Eubacteriales bacterium; assembly: GCA_045530975.1. GTDB lineage: Bacteria > Bacillota > Clostridia > Oscillospirales > CAG-382 > Coliplasma. Next base: position 2,873 of record JAZSDB010000147.1, on the reverse strand, counting down.
TTTTTATGTTTCGGGTTATATTAAAATGCTGCAAAAAACCGTTTTGATATGATTAATATTGTATTGACATATAAACAACTTTGTGGTAGCGTAATAACAAAAGAATGTTAATCTGGAGCATCATTATAAGTATGTTTTTACGAAAAGTATTCAACTATTTCAATGACAAAGTGATGTATCGTGTTAAAGCGTTATACAGAACCCAATACGAAAAATATTATTTTAGACGGATACGAAAAAAATTAAAAACGACTGAATTTTCTTTGTTTTCACCAAACTGCTATGCAGGAAAAGTATATCATAGATTGGGACTTCAATTTCAATCTCCGACTATTAATTTAACGTTCCCAATAAAAAAACAATACTTAAAGTTCTTATCTAATCTAAAGTATTATTTAAGCAAAGATCTTCGTTTTATCGAAGATCCTGAGTACCCGATGCCCGTAGCAATGTTGGAAGATATAAAAATAGTTTTTGTACATTATCATAGCAAAGAAGAAGCCGAAACCGCTTGGAACAAAAGAAAAGCACGTGTTAATTATGATAGACTTTTGTTTGTTTTTGACGATATTGCCGATATTGAATACAGTGATATTTTGAGTTTTTGTGAACTGAAATGTGCCGGAAAGGTTATATTTACAGCAAAAAAATATGATGATATTCCGTATGCGGTGCAATTCAAGAAATACGCTAAAGAGGGTAAGTTAAAACCTTATTTATTGGATGTCAATATGTGGACGGATAAAAATGCGGCGGATAAATATTTTGATTTTGTTGAGTGGATTAATAGCTGTTTTTAATTATTATAACTCTTTTCCTTGTTCTATACAAAATAAGAGCTTCCGCAGTGACGGAAGCTCTTTAATTTATTTATTGTGAACCTTTGTAACCTGAGGACAAACAAGCTCGGGTGAACGGAAGGTGGGAGCTGCCCAACGAACAGCATTGCGGATAATTGTCTGCACGGTTTCATTGTAGAAAATGGGGAAGGTTTCGTGACCGGGCTGGAAATAGAAAATCTTTCCGTTTTCTCTGTGGAAGGTCACGCCGCTGCGGAATACCTCACCACCCTCGTACCAACCCATAAATACTACTTCGTCGGGGTTGGGAATACCGAAGGGCTCGCCGTAGGTTTCTACACCGTCAAGCTCAAAATATCTGCCTACACCCTGAGCAATGGGGTGAGCGGGATTAATGGTCCAAACACGCTCTAAATCGCCATCCTCACGCCAGGTAAGATTACAGCTTGTGCCCATAAGCGCTCTGAAGGGCTTGGAGTGGTGGGCGGAGTGCAGAGCGATAAAGCCCATACCCATCAATACATTTGCCTTGATTCTTTCAACAATTTCATCGGGCACGTCACCGTGACGGAGATGTCCCCACCATATAAGAACGTCGGTATCCTTCAAAACCTCTTCGGTCAATCCGCATTCTTCATCGTAAAGTGTGGCTGTGCGAACAGAAATGTCATCGCACTGTAAAAAATCAGCAATGGCGCCGTGAATGCCGTTAGGATAAATTTTGGCAACTCTTTCCTCGGTCTTTTCGTGATAAAATTCGTTCCAGACAGTAACCTTTATCATAATTACATCTCCTGAAATATAATAATTTTCTGTTGAGAGTTTAACATATTTACCACCTCTTGTCAACGATTTCGTTATTGACTCTTTGAAAAACATCCATTATAATGTATCTGATCTGTAAACCGAGGTGTAGCTATGAGTAAGCAGTTTTGGAATATAAAAGATAAGTCCATTGTCTGGAGCGTTGAAGAAGGTATTTCTCATTTTGACGATATAGAAATGAGCGGCCTTTATGCCGATTATATTGTAAAATACGGTGTTAATGAGGACGGCTCTCTTTTCCTTTCTCAAAAATGCTATTTTCCCACTTTGCGTACCATCCCCAACAATACTCACGCTACCTTCTGCTTCGGTTTGGAGGAAAAGGAGCACCCCTGTTTTCTTATCAACGGAGTGCCCGTCACCGAATATCCCGAGGAATTTACCCTCGATGGAACTCTGTGCGTCAAATGCAAAACGGATAAGGGCTTTAATACCCTTCGCCGCTTTTTTCCTGCTGCAGATTCAAAGTGCTGTATAGAGCTTGTTACCGTCAATGCTACCGAAAATGTAGAGCTTTCATTCTCGATTCCCGAAAGGTTGGTTCATTCCTACGGTAGGGGAACAAAGGGTGTTTATGTCTGCCGCATCAGCCGCTCTCCTCTCGATACAATCCGTCTGCAGAAAGGTAATAGCATTACCTTTGCCATCTTTTATACCGCAAATAAGGCAAACGAGGAATTGATTCTTCCCGATTTTGAAACCGAGCTGGAAAAGCGTATGACCCGTGTCCGTGAGCTTTGCGATGACGCTCTTGTTCTGAAAACAGACAATGGGGAATTGGATATGATGACACGCTTTGCCAAGCTTCGTGCAGGGGAAAGCATTTTTGAAACCCTTACCGGCAAATATCACAGCCCCGGCGGCCATGCCTATTATGCCGCTACCTGGTGTAACGACCAGGCCGAATATGCAGGCCCTCATTTTGCGCTTACGGGCGATAAAACCGCCATCGAAGCATCGCTAAATGCCTATCGCTCCTATATGCCCTTTATGTCCGATGCATATTATAAACTGCCCTGCTCCATTATAGCCGAGGGGTTGGACATTTGGGAGGGCGCAGGTGACAGAGGCGATGCCGCAATGTATCTTTACGGCTGCTCCCTTTTCTGCCTCTACTTGGGCAATAGGGCAGTGGCAGAGGAATTATATCCCGCTATAAAATGGTGTGCGGAATATTGCGAAAGACAAAAACTACCCGAGGGTGTTATCGGCTCGGATTCGGATGAGCTTGAGGGAAGTCGGAGGCCA
>JAZSDB010000075.1:0-3500 GCA_045530975.1 Eubacteriales bacterium | reverse complement strand
AAATCTGCTAAAAAGCGTGTAAAGGTTACTGAAACTAAAACACTTCAGAATAAGATGTTCAAGTCCGCTTTGAAGACTTCTGTAAAGAAGTATAAGGCTGCTATTGCCGAAGGCAATAAGGCGCTTGCCGAAAAGACTTATCTTGAAGCTGTCGGCATGGTAGACAGGGCTGTTTCCAAGGGCATTATTCACAAGAACAATGCTGCTCACAAGAAGAGCCAGTTCACTAAGCTTCTCAACGGTTTAGCTTAAATTATAATTTAAGGTGACGGTTCCGTTGCCTTAAATGATTTGCGGGTGTAGTTCAATGGTAGAATTCCAGCCTTCCAAGCTGGCCGCGCGGGTCCGATTCCCGTCACCCGCTCCAAATATGTGCCTTTAGCTCAGCTGGATAGAGCAACTGCCTTCTAAGCAGTAGGTCGGGGGTTCGAGTCCCTCAAGGCACGCCATATATGGTGGCTGTAGCTCAGCTGGTTAGAGTACCAGGTTGTGGCCCTGGGGGTCGCCGGTTCGAACCCGGTCAGCCACCCCAGAAAAACATCCTTTGCCTTTTAGGTAAAGGATGTTTTATTTTTTATAAAAATACGCCAAACAAAAAACTCTCCTTGAAGAGAGTTTTTTGAATTATCAACCGTTGTAATAAAGAAGGTCGCCGTAGGTGGGGAAAGGCCAGAAGGTACGCTCGGTGAGGGTTTCCGCCTCGTCGGCAGAACGGCGCAATTCCTCCATTACGGGAAGAAGCTCATCACGGCAGAAGATGCCGCACTTTTCACTGTTAAGGTTGCGCTGGGCATATTCCACATTGGCACGTAATCTCTGCAGGGATGCCATCATTTCATCCGAAAGCTCTATCAAGCGCTTCAGCGAAGCAGAGGTATGGGCGGGAACAGGCATACCTGCCGCCTTTACTGCATTTACGGTATCGGCAAGACTGTGTATATAGGAGCCGACTGCGGGAAGAATATCCCTACCTGCCATATCGCACATTGTCAATGCCTCTATGGTGATAATCTTACAGTAGGATTCCAGCATAATGTCCCGTCTGGAGCAAAGCTCCTTTTCGGTATATACCTTATGACGTGTGAAAAGCTCTATGTTCTTCTTATCGGTAAAATGAGGGAGAGCATCGGCGGTTGTAGGAAGGTTAAGAAGTCCTCTGTGCTCCGCCTCCAGCTTCCATTCGTTGGAATATCCGTCGCCATTGAAGATAATGCGCTTGTGCTCCTTAATGGTGCGGCGGATAAGAGCATTGAGAGCGGTGCCGAAATCCTCGGCATTTTCCAGCTCGTCGGCAAACTGCATTAAAACATCTGCCACGGCAGTATTTATAACAACATTGGGCTCGGCCACAGACATAGCGGAACCGGGCATACGAAATTCAAACTTGTTGCCGGTAAAGGCAAAGGGACTGGTACGGTTGCGGTCGGTAGTATCCTTGGGGAAGGTGGGCAATACGTGAACACCGATTTCCATCTGAGCTTTTTCGGTGCCGTAATAGGGCTTGCCCTCATCTATTGCTTCCAGAATGGCAGTAAGTTCATCGCCCAGAAACATAGAAACAATGGCAGGAGGAGCTTCGTTTGCGCCCAAACGGTGGTCATTACCTGCAGTTGCAACCGATATACGGAGCAAATCCTGATGAACATCCACCGCCTTGATAACGGCACAGAGGAACAGCAGGAACTGCGCATTTTCGTGAGGATGCTTTCCGGGCTCCAGAAGATTGGCACCCTTATCGGTAGAAAGGGACCAGTTATCGTGCTTACCGCTACCGTTGATACCCTCAAAGGGTTTTTCCTGCAAAATGCATATCAAGCCGTGACGCTCGGCGATTTTTTTCATTGTTTCCATAGTGAGCTGGTTATGGTCGGTGGCGGTATTTGCCGAACCGAAAATGGGAGCCAGCTCGTGCTGACAGGGAGCCGCCTCGTTGTGCTTGGTTTTTGAGAAGACACCAAGCTACCACAATTCCTCGTCAAGCTCCTTCATAAAGGCAGAAACACGGGGCGTGATTGCACCGAAATAATGGTCCTCAAGCTCCTGACCCTTGGGGGGCTTTGCGCCGAAAAGGGTTCTTCCGCAAACAACAAGGTCTTCACGTTGGTTGAACATTTCCTTATCCACAAGGAAATATTCCTGCTCGGGGCCCACATTGGGCACAACGTGGTTGGCATCGGTGCCGAAAAGCTTTAGAATTCTCAGCGCCTGCTCATTTATTGCCTCCATAGAACGGAGAAGCGGGGTTTTCTTGTCGAGGGCCTCGCCGCCATAGGAGCAGAAAACGCTGGGGATACAAAGAGAGCCATCCTTAATAAAGGCATAAGAGGTAGGGTCCCAAGCGGTATAACCGCGGGCTTCAAAGGTGGCACGAAGACCGCCCGAGGGGAAGCTGGATGCATCCGGTTCACCCTTAATAAGCTCTTTACCCGAAAAATCCATAATAAGCTTACCGTCCTTGGCACGGGAAACAAAGCTATCGTGCTTTTCGGCGGTAATGCCGGTCATGGGCTGGAACCAATGGGTATAGTGGGTTGCGCCCTTTTCGATTGCCCAATTCTTCATTGCTTCGGCAACCACGTTTGCAACCGTAATATCCAAATCGTCGCCACGTTGGATGGTATGCTTTAATGACTTATAAACATCCTCGGGCAGACGTTCTTTCATTACGTCCCTGTTGAAAACCAGAGAACCGAAAATTTCGGGTATATTGTTCATAGATAATCCTCCAAAGGAGAAAAAATTTTTTCGATTGTAATTATAATTGAAAAAAGCGCCAATGTCAACATAAAACGGCAGAAAGATACTTTCTGCCGCTTTTTTATAAGAATAATAATCTTATTTATTCAATTCCTTGCGAAGGTCGGAAACCTCTTGCGCAAATTTACTGATAGAATAATTGTCGTAAGGAGAAATGCCCACGCTGAAGGTATCCTTTATTGCATCGCTCAAATCAGCGGGAATTCCGTCAGCACCCAGCAAGGCACCCATAAAGGAGCCGACCGTAGCACCGTTGCAATCGGTATCTGCGCCACACTCAACGGCAAAGGCCACAGCATTGCGGAAATCGTCCTTATAACGGAAAACAGCAGCAATACAGATAGCCGCATTATTGAGAGTGTGTACCCAATTATACCTGCCTACCTCACGAAGCACCTTTTCCATAAGCTCTTCACGGGAGCTTGCTTCTTCGGCCAGCTTTCTGGCGTAGAGAGCTTCTTCATAGAATCTGCTCTTCTTGGGCACCACCGCCAAGGCCATATCAAAGCACTTGCTTACATCCTTTTCGGTGAAGGCGGCGGCAATAAATGCGGCAAAGAACATTTCGCCGTAAATGCCGTTTTTCACGTGGGTAAAAAAGGCATCGGCGTGGGCAAGACGTGAAGCACGCTTGGGCATACCTGCTGCAAGATAACCGAAAGCATCGGCTCGAATCTGAGCACCGATATATTCACGGTAGGGGTTGAGATAGGTGTTTACACCCTCCGCACGCATTACATCAA
>JAZSDB010000241.1:0-5973 GCA_045530975.1 Eubacteriales bacterium | reverse complement strand
CATTTAACCTAATTGTTAATTGTATTATAGCACCTAACCTCCCTGTTGTCAAGTATTAAGCGAAATTTTTTCGGTGCGATATTTCTACAATATATTATATATACACATCAGAAAAGCGTTTTTGTTAATAAAATATTCACAATATCCCTTTTGAGTGAAAGAAAAAGTAAAAAAAGTAACAATATATACAAAAATATCCATTTTATTTTGTTGTATTTCTTCAAAAACTCTTGCATTTATATAAAAAATGCGATAAAATTGCTATGTATAGTTATGATTCTATATCCTAAATATAAACAAGGAAAAGGAGACGGCATTATGAGCAACAAGCTTTTTCAGGGATTGATTTATCAGATGAGGGAGGCAGTTGACCGAGAAATTGGTATTATCGACGACAAGGGCGTAGTTATTGCTTGCAGTCAGTTGACCAAAATCGGCACTGTTCACAAGGATATTCTCGATGAACTTTCCTACAGTTACGACACACTGGCTATCGGTGATTACACCTATCGTCCCATCGGCTCCCATGCAAGAATAGAATATATTGTCTTTGTTGAGGGTATTGATGATACCGCAAAAAGCATTTCCGCATTGCTTTCGGTTTCCTTCTCCAACATAAAGACTCTTTATGACGAAAAGTACGACAAAACAAACTTTATCAAGAACATCATTCTCGATAACATTCTTCCCGGTGATATTTACATTAAATCCAAGGAGCTTCGCTTTGACAGCGAGGTAAACCGTGCTGTATTCCTTATCAGATTCGGCAGCACCGGTGAAATCGTACCCTACGATGTTATCCAGAACCTGTTCCCCGACAAAACTCACGATTATGTTATCAATATCGGCGAGAACGACATCGTGCTTGTTAAAGAGGTTAAGTCTGCTGTTGACACCAAGGCATTGGAAAACATTGCCAAGAGCATTGTTGATACAGTTCAGTCGGAATTTTATCTCAAGGTGCATATCGGTATCGGCTCCATTGTGAGCAATGTTAAGGAGCTTGCACGTTCCTACAAGGACGCTCAGGTTGCTTTGGAGGTTGGTAAGGTATTTGACACCGAAAAGCACGTTATCAACTATGAAAACCTCGGCATCGGCAGATTGATTTACCAGCTTCCCACCACTCTTTGCGAAAAGTTCCTTCAGGAGGTTTTCAAGAGAGGTTCTTTGGAAAGTCTGGACAGAGAAACTCTGCAGACCATTCATTTCTTCTTCGACAACAACCTGAATGTTTCGGAAACCTCAAGAAAGCTCTTTGTTCACCGTAACACTCTTGTTTATCGTTTGGAAAAGATTAAGAAGCTGACCGGTCTTGACCTGCGTGAATTCGGACACGCCATCACCTTCAAGGTGGCTTTGATGGTTAAGAAATACCTCATCAGCAAACCCTCTATTTATTAATTTGTAAAGCATATGATTAATTTTGAAAATGTATCAATGGAATACAGCAACGGAACGGTAGCGCTGAACGACGTTTCGCTGCGGATTGACGATGGCGAATTTGTATTTGTTGTCGGTCATTCCGGCGCAGGTAAGACAACCTTAACAAAGCTTCTTATCTGTGAGGAGCGCATTTCCTCGGGAAATCTGGAGGTTAACGGATTTCACCTTGAAAAAATACGTTCCCGCAAAATCCCTCAGCTTCGCCGTACCATGGGCGTAGTTTTCCAGGATTTTAAGCTATTTGAAAAAATGACGGTTTACGAAAATGTGGCCTTTGCCATGCGAGTGGTAGGCGCAAAGCCGTCGGTAATAAAAAAACGTGTTCCCTTCTTCCTGGATGTTGTCGGATTGGGTCACAAGTGGGATTCCTTCCCCGACCAGCTTTCCGGCGGTGAACAGCAGAGAGTTGCCTTTGCAAGAGCATTGGTTAATAATCCCGACACGGTTATTGCAGACGAACCCACCGGCAACGTGGACGTGGAAATGACCGAGGGTATTATGGAGCTCTTGTTGAAGATCAACAAGCTGGGCAAAACCGTGATTGTGGTTACCCACGATATGAACATTATTCAGAGCTACAAAAAACGTGTGATCCGTATTGAAGGCGGTCAGATCGTTTCTGATAAGATCGGAGGCGATTTCGCATGAAATTTTTCACTACATTTTTCTACAACATAGGCCAGGGCTTTAAGGGTGTATTCCGTAACCGTGTAATGACCACCGCATCTATACTGGTGCTTATCGCCTGTATGATTCTTGTGGGCACCTTTTATCTGGTTATCGACACCATCGACCGTAATTTCAATGCCATTGACAACCTTAACATTATTGAGGTTATGATGGACAAGGATTGCGGTGAAAAAGAGCTGATCGAGATAGGAAAAAAGCTGGCCGTTATATGCGATGAATCGCCCATAATTCAATGGTCGATGGAGGAATGGGGCGAGGACGAGCTTGTTCCCAAAAGCGAAAACTTCAAATTTATTTCCTCCGATGAGCATTTGAACATAATGAAGGAAATGTACGATGATCCCGAATGGATCGATGCAATAATCGAACACGATAAGGAGCACGACGAGGGCGAGCACGCCGGTATTACCAATTCCATTACTGACAACCCGCTTAGAGCAAGCTATCGTATCACCTTCATAAATCTTTCCGATTACGACGAAGTGGTTAAGGTAAGAAGTGCCATTGATGCCATTACCCTTTCCGATGAAAACGGCAACGTGGTTTACGATATTGCTACCGAAGACATCAAGGACCACGCAGACCTTTACGAAAATGTAATGAGCATTAAAAACACTCTTTACATCGCCGGTGCGTGGCTTATGGCAATTTTCCTTCTCATTTCCCTCTTCGTTATTATGAATACCATCAAGCTGGGTGTATTTGCAAGAAGAAACGAAATCACCTTTATGCGCTTGTGCGGTGCTACAAAGAGCTTTATCCGTATGCCGTTTATTGTGGAAGGCATTATAATCGGTATCTTCTCTGCGGCCGCATCCTTCGGTATTGAATTTTATTTGTATGACAAGCTTTTGACAAACATCATCTCCTCCGCTACCGGCACCGCCGGCGGAGAAGGCATTATTTCCGCTCCCTTTGCGGAATATGCACCAATGCTTGCCCTTAGCTTTGTGGCGATAGGTCTTTTTGCAGGTATTATTTCCTCCAGCATTTCGCTGAAAAAGTATCTCAACGCCTAAATCCGTTCCCTTTTATTTTAAGGAGTTTTGTATTTAATGAGACAGATTGTAAAAAGAACTCTGCTTTTGCTGCTTTGCAGTATGATAATTTTCTGTGCAGTATCGGCAAGCAGACCATTGGATTCTTTTGAAAAGGCAGAAGCCAGAACGCTTTTCGACATTGAAGACGATATAGCGGAATGCAAAGCGCTTCTCGCCACCTTACAAAAAGAATTGAAGGCAATCACGGCAAGCATTGCCGACCTTGAGGGCAAATCCGGCGAAACCGCCGCATTGCTTGCTCAATATCAAGCAGAAATAGATGCTCTCGAAGCTGAAATTCTGATAGAGCAATCCATAAAGGATTCCTATGATATCAAGCGTGCAGATCTTCTGGCACAAAAAGCGCTTATTACAGAGGATTACGAATACCGTGTTTCAATGTATAAAAAGATGATGCAGTTCATTTATGAAAACAGCAACATCAACAGCTTTGAGCTTTTATTCTCATCTGACAGCTTGGCGGAATATCTTACCAGACGTGATAACTTCAACGATATTATGGATACCGCATCTCGTCTTTTGAAGGAAATTGAGGTTTCTTTGGCCGACCTGGAGGTTTATGACCGTCAGCTGATGGAAACTCAGGCCCTTTACGATGAGCATTTAAAGGAATTATCCCGCAAGGAAAGCGAGATGAAGATTAAGATTGAGGAATTTGAAACAATTGCCTCTGACCTTAACCTGAATTCCGAAGAGCTTACACAGCAATACAAGGACAAAAACACCAATATTTCCAATGTAAAAGCTCAGCTTAAAAAGCTCGAGGAGGAGCGCAAAAAGATTATAAGCTCCAACAAATCCTTTATCTGGCCCGTAAAAACCAGCAATTACCGTGTAACCAGCCAGTACGGTTGGAGAGGTGATCCCTTCGGAAAGCCCAGCACGGAATATCACAAGGGTATTGACATTGCCTGCGCAAAGGGCACTCCTATTTTGGCAGTTAAGGACGGTATTGTTACAAGAGCTTCTGAAAACTACGGCTACGGTCATTGCGTTATCATTTACCACGGCAACGGCATCTCTTCCCTTTACGCTCATTGCGACAACACCGGCAGAAGCGGTCGTCCGATTTATGAGGTAAAGGTTGGTGACAGCGTTAAGGCAGGACAGGTTATCGCTTATGTAGGCACCACCGGAAGATCTACCGGCGACCATCTCCATTTCGGTGTTATTGATACCAATACATACACCAGTCTTGGTGGAAATTATGTAAACCCCAACAAATACCTTCCCGACGGATATTACACCAAGAAGAGCTAAATACCTTTAAAAGAAGTGTTTTAATGTTCAAAAAGAGATTAACCCCTTTCACTTGTATAATATTAGCATTAATTGTGGCGGCAGGAACCTTTGTCGCCACAAGCTCTGCTCTCTCGGTCAAGCACAAGGCAGAACTGAACCAAGAACGCTTGGAGGGAGCAAAATATAATGATTATGTAAACCTTATCACCGCCATGGGCGAGGACAGCGGCAAATACGAAAAGCTTTCCCAAATAGTGGCGATGATAGAGGGTTATTACATTCGTGATTACGACGAGGACGCCCTTTGGGAAAACCTTTACAAATCGCTTACCGAAACTCTGGGTGACGATTATTCCTATTATCTCACCGCCGACGATTACAATGCCCTCATCGATTCGGGCAGCGGCAATTTTGTGGGAATCGGAGTACACGCAGTACGTGACAGCGAAACCTACGGCATATACATTTACGGTGTCTTCCCCGATTCTCCTGCAGAAAAGGCAGGAATACAAAAGGGCGACATTGTCATGGCCGCCAACGGCATCAACGCCGAAAAGGACAATTACTATGACCTGCTGGACACCATAAAGGGAGAGGCAGGCAGCGATCTTGAATTGTCTTTAAAAAGAGGCGAAGAGCTTATAAATGTTACAGTTAAACGTGAAGCGGTTGATAGCGAAAACGTTATTTACGAAAAGCTGGACGGCAACATTGCTTATATGCGCATTATTTCCTTTGCAGATGAAACAATGGCCGAGGAATTTTCCGCCAAGGTCAATAAGGCGCAGAAGGACGGATGCGACAAATTTGTTTTTGATGTCCGTAATAATTCAGGCGGATATTTAGAAGCAATTTGCGATACTCTCGACCTGCTTTTACCCGAAGGTCCTATCATAAACATTGTAGATAAAAAGGGCGGTATATCCACCCAATCCTCCGATGCCGACTGTATTGACGGCAAATTTACAGTTTTGTGTAACGGCAGTACCGCATCGGCCGCAGAGCTGTTTACAGCCGCACTGCGAGATTACGAGCTTGCCACGATTATAGGCGAAACAACCTTTGGCAAGGGCACTATGCAGACTACAAGAGTGCTTCCCGACGGAAGCGGATTGAAGCTTTCGACAGCTTACTACAATCCGCCCAAAAACGTGAGCTATGACGGAATAGGCATTAAGCCGGATTATGAGATTAAGCTCAAGGAAGAATGGACAGACAAATTTTATCAAATGCCCAAGGAAGAGGATTTACAGCTTTTGAAGGCAATTGAAGTTCTAAACAGCGCAAGCTGAGAATATAATAATAAAATATATTTTCATATATTAAGGGAGATAAAACAATGGCAAAGCAGATTATTGTTTCCAACGAAGGTCTTAAAAAACTTCAACAGGAATTGGAACACCTCAAAACAGTAAAACGTAAGGAAGTTGCACTTGCTATTCAGAAGGCAAGAGCATACGGTGACCTTTCGGAAAACAGCGAATATGATGAAGCAAAGAACGAGCAGGCCGAAATCGAAGGCAAGTCGGAGGCC
>JAZSDB010000211.1:0-5597 GCA_045530975.1 Eubacteriales bacterium | reverse complement strand
AAAACCGTGTGTTTTTGAGTGAGAGCGTAGCGACTATCTTATTTGTCCCTTGCCGTTGATAACGTATTTATAGGTGGTCATTTCGGTAAGGCCCATAGGTCCACGGGCGTGCATTTTCTGGGTAGAAATACCGATTTCGGCACCAAAACCAAATTCCTCGCCGTCGGTAAATCGGGTGCTGGCATTTACATAAACTGCGGCGGCATCGATGCTGTTGCAGAAAAGAGCTGCATTTTCGCCGTCGGAGGTGATAATTGCCTCGCTGTGTCCCGTGCCGTGAAGATTTATGTGGGAAATTGCCTCATCTATGTCGGCAACAACCTTTACGGTAAGGATGTAATCGTTGTATTCGGTAAAATAGTCCTCGTCGGTGGCAGGCACAGCCGAGGGAATAATGGCGCACACCTTTTCACAGCCGCGAAGCTCCACATTGTCAAGACGGTCTGCCACAAGGGGGAGAACCTCCTTGGCGATGCTTTGGTGAACCAGCAGAGTTTCTGCCGCATTGCAAACCGAGGGACGGGAGCGCGTTGCGTTGTCGATAATATCCACCGCCATATTGAGGTCGGCGGTAGCATCGAAATAAACATGACAGTTGCCTGCGCCTGTTTCGATAACGGGCACGGTGGCATTGTCCACCACTGAGCGGATAAGATTTTTACCGCCTCGGGGGATAAGCAGGTCTATACCGCCCTTCATTTTCATAAGTGCATTGGCGGTTTCACGGGAGGTATCGGTGACAATTTGTATGCATTCCTTGGGAAGCCCTAAGGTTGCGATAGCGTCGGAAAGGACGGTAGCCACGGCAATGTTGGAGCATATTGCCTCCTTGCCGCCACGGAGAATAACCGCATTACCGCTCTTCACACAGAGCGCCGCCGCATCGGCCGTAACATTGGGGCGTGCCTCATATATAATGGCAATAACACCGAAGGGCACACGCTTTTTTGTGATTTCCAGACCGTTGGGGCGGACCCATTTTTCACCGCCTGCCAATGGGTCGGGCAGAGCGATAACCTTTTTAACCGAAGCAGAAATTGCCTCTATTCGGCTTTCGGTAAGGGTTAATCGGTCCAGCATTGCGGGACTCAACCCTGCTTTTTCGGCATTTTCCAGGTCGGTTTTGTTGGCAGAAATAATTTCCTCCTTGCGGGCAATGAGTGCCTCTGCCATTGCAGAAAGAGCACTGTTGCGCATTTCGGTGGAGGCACAGCCCAGCGCCAGAGAAGCACTGCGGGCCGCTTTGCACATATTGTTCAGCATAGCGATTCCTCTTTTAAATTATTTTGCGGCAAAGTAGGTGCCGACAAATTCGCCGTCTACAACATCGTAGAGAATGGCAGGGTCTGCGCCGTTAAGGATAATCATGGGAATACCTCTTTCGGTGCAGTATTTTGCACTTTCCAGCTTGGCAGTCATGCCGCCTGTACCTCTGGCGGTGCCTGCTCCCTTGCCGAAGGAGAAAATGTCGTCGGAAACAGAATCAACATATTCTATAAATTTAGCATTGGGGTTAGAACGGGGGTCGCTGTCGTAAAGCCCGTCCACGTCGGACATATTTATAAGAAGGTCGGCATTGCAGAGCTCTGCAACAGTGGCGGCAAGGGTATCGTTACTGCCTATGCAGATCTGCTCGTCGGAGATGGTGTCGTTTTCATTTACAATGGGGATAACACGCTGTTCAAGAAGAAGGGAAAGGGTGGTGCTGGCGTGATTTCGTCTGTCGCCGTCCTTGATAACCCCTCTGGTGAGGAGGATCTGAGCAATGGTCACACCGAAATCCGCAAAACGGCGGGCATACATATCGATAAGCTGACACTGACCCACTGCGGCGGCGGCCTGCTTCTGCTCGGTGGTGAGGGTTGCTCTGTCAAAGCCGATGTTGGCAAGACCACAGCTTACCGCACCGGAGGAAACCAGAATAACCTCCTTGCCGCTGTTGTGCAGGTCTGCCAGACAGGAAACCAATTTCTCTATCTTGCGCACGTTTATATATCCCGAATTATGTGTGAGGGTGGAGGTGCCCACCTTTACAACTATTCTCTTGAATTTTTCTACCGAAATTTTCATTTTTATCACCTATGTTATTTACATATTTCAAAAATGTATTATAATATAGGAAGAAAGAATAATCAAGATTTTTTTGGATAATAAGGCGGTATTTATGAAAAAAATCCTTATTCTTGCCTCTGCCTCCCCTCGCAGACGTGAAATTCTCACCACGGCAGGATATGATTTTAAGGTTATCCCCTCCCATGCGGAGGAAATTATGAGCGGAGCGTCACCCCAAGAGCTGGCAAGGCAAAACGCTCTGGCAAAGGCAAGAGATGTTTATAAAGCTTCGGGCGGTAACGGCTGTGTGATAGGCGCCGATACGGTGGTGGTGCTGGAAAATACCATTCTGGGAAAGCCGTCGGACAGAGAAAATGCACTGGAAATGCTGAAATCGCTTTCGGGCAGAGTGCATTATGTGGTGACCGGCTACGGGGTTGTAAGCGAGCAGGGTGAGGACAGCTCCTTTTGCAGCACCGAGGTTAAATTCCGCACCCTTACCGATGAAGAGGCAGAAAGCTATGTAAACACCCTTGAGCCCATGGACAAGGCAGGGGGTTACGGCATTCAGGAAAAGGGCTGCCTGCTGGTGGAATACATTAAAGGCGATTTTTTCAATGTTGTAGGATTGCCCATAAGTGACCTTTCACTTTTGTTGAAAAATCACAACATATACCCAAATTGGCAAAAAGAAGAATAGTAAATTGCCCATAAATCTATTGACACCATAGTGGAAAATAGTTATAATAAAGAATGATAAAAAATATAAAGGAGAGATTTCTTATGAAACTCGCAAAAAGAATTATCGCATTTGCGATGGTTGCTGTAATGCTTGTTTCCGCTTGTGCTGTTTTTGCATCTGCTTCCGCGTCGGTTACTCTTACCCGTACTGCCGGACATGAAGTTATAAGCGGCGGCGCTGTTAAATACGTTAAGTATAATGTTTACGGCAGCCAGAGCGGTCACACCGAAGCATCCACCGTTCTCACCTTCAACCCTGCCAACGGATACATCCCCATGGCATTTGCAAAGAACTGCGGTTCTGCGTACTTGCTTGATGAACAGTATTCCGAAGCAATCAATAAGTACGGCTACGAAGTAGCGGGCGCTATCAACGGCTCCTTCTTCAGTATGACCGACGGTACCCTTTGCGGTCAGCTCATCAGCAACGGCAAGATTGCCTGCGCTCACGTTGACTATTATGATTCCTTTGTTGCTTTCGGCTCTGACGGCAGCATGAACATTGTAAACTCTCAGTTGGACTTCAAGCTCCGCATCAACGGCGTTGAGGTTCCCAACGGTCTTGCATACCTCAACAAGAGATATTCCGTATGCGGCGACTGGGGCAAGGATAGATTCTTCTATTACGATACCTCCTGCGGCTCCGCAGCAGACTCCTCTGTTGCAGGTTACGAAATCATCTGCCAGAAGGTTAACAATTCCGAATTGGCAGTTGGCCAGACCCTTTTCGGTCAGGTTACCGAAATCAGAAAGAGCTCCTACGGCGCTAAGTTCGGCGAATCCGGCAAGCTCTCCGATAAGTTCGTTCTCTTCGTAAGAGACGGCTCCTCCTACTGCTCCTATGTTTCTAACCTTAAGGTTGGCGACAGCGTGAGCATTAACACCACCGAAACCGTTGAGGCCTCCCGTGAAATCATGGAAAAGGCAAACAGCGTTATCACCAACGTAGGTTGGTTGGTAAAGGATGGCGTTGACCAGACCGATATCAATTCCACCATCGGTACCCACAGCGTTACCGGTACCTATGCACGTTGGACCGCCTTCGGCCAGAAGGCAGACGGCACCTATGTATTCTTCACCTCTGAAGGCGGCAGCACCGGTGAATCCGGCCGTGCTCTCACTCTCAAGGACGTTGCAGCTGCAATGATCAAGCTCGGCTGTAAGAACGTTATCCGTATGGACGGCGGCGGATCCTCCGGTATGTATGTTTCCAACACCGGTTCCGGCTATCCCGGCTATGTACAGTCCAGCTCCCGTGACATTTCCGACTGTATCCTTATCGTGAAGAAGTCCAGCACTGTTGATTCTTCTCTCAATTCCAAGCTTACCTCTGCTATTGCTACCGCTAAGGCAAGCAATCCCGATGCAGAAACCCTTTCTATCATTTCCGAGGCAGAAGCTGTTATTGCCGGTGCAACCCCCGTTTCCGGCGATGTTAAGAGATTGCTTATGGAGCTTTCTCCCATGGGCGCTTTGAAGCGTGCTATCAACAACGCTGACGGCGTGAACATCTATGATTACAGCGCTGCAGTTCTTAAGACTCTCCGTGAAGCATACGATCCCGCAAAGAAGGCATACTATGGTGTGACCTCCGCAACCGAAGCTCAGATCGCTCAGTATGTTTCCACCATCAATGCCTGCCTTGCAAAGAGCGTTGCAGGTCAGGTTGTTTCCGTAGGCGCAAATTATACCTCTTCTTCTGAGGGTATGCATCCCACCTATGTTGATAACGGCACCCTCCTTACCGACGGTATCAAGGGTAGCGCAGACGGCGGCGGAGTAGGCGTATATGCCGGCTGGACCGGTAAGAACGAGGTTGTTATCGACCTTGGCTCCGCAAAGCAGTTCAACAAATATACCATATATCTTTGTGCAGGTAACTGGGGTATTGCTACTCCTACCTCCGATAACTTCAAGGTAGATGTATACACCTCCAACAGCGCAACCTCCGGCTTTGCCCTCGCAGGCAGCACCACTGATATTAAGAAGGTTCTCGGAACCGGCGCTGAAAACACCTGGACAACCTATGAAATGTCCATTAAGAGCAATGCTATTACTGCTCGTTATGTAAAGTTTGTTATCACCAACAGCTGGGGCGGCCACATCTGGATGGACGAAGCTGAGGTTGAATATTCTACCGCCGATGCAAACGTTTCTGTAGTTACCGACGGTATCGTTATCAAGAAGTTCAACTCTTCTATTCTTTCCGGCGACTGCACCATCTTCAAGCCCAACTTCGGTACCATTACCGTTGCTACCGCAAACCACGCTTGGACCACCAACGTTGTTTGTAAGTGGAATGCTTCTCTCGGCGCTTATGTAGTTAAGGCAAAGACCGAGGGTGCCGGTACCGCCACTCCCGCTATCACCCTTGCCAGCGATGAAATTCTTATTTCCGCACACGGCTGGGATACCGTTGCCGGCTCTGCTGCCAACAAGGCAAACCTTGCAAAGGTAACTGTTGGTCAGAAGATGCTCATTTACGGCGTTGATATTGCAAATCAGGATCTCAGCTGCGCAGCTTACGTTAAGTTTGTAGGCGCAAACGAACCCGACCCTGACCTTGGTTGTGAACACAACTACGTAGCAGTTGTAACCAAGCCCACCTGCACCGAAGGCGGCTACACCACCTATACCTGCTCCGAATGCGGCGACAGCTATGTTGGCGATAAGGTTGACAAGACCGGTCACGACTACGAGGCAGTTGTAACCAAGCCCACCTGCACCGAAGACGGCTACACCACCTACACCTGCGCTGATTGCGGCGACAGCTATGTTGCAGACCATGTAGATGCACATCATAC
>JAZSDB010000047.1:0-1762 GCA_045530975.1 Eubacteriales bacterium | reverse complement strand
TGAAGGCCACCGGTGAAATTATGAGCATTGGCTCTAACCTCGAGGAATGTTTCCTTAAGGCAGTGCGCTCGCTTGAAACCGGAGCAGATCACTATCGCATTCCCAAATTTGAAAATATGTCCACCGAGGATATGCTTGTATATATCGGCGAATTCAAGGACGATAATCTGTTTGCTATTTGCGAGCTGTTGCGCCGTGGCGTTTCTATTGAAAAGGTTTTTGAGATCACCAGAATTACACGTTATTTCTTGGAAGCGTTTGCCAATATCGTTGCGATGGAATCTAAACTGGCGGCCTCTAAGGGAAATGTGGCTGTTCTTGCAGAAGCCAAAAAACTCGGATTCTGCGATAAAATCATTGCTAAATTCTGGGATGTGACAGAAATAGAAGTATTCAATCTCAGAAAAGAACAAGATATGTTCCCTGTGTATCGTATGGTAGATACCTGCCACACAGGTGCATATATTCCTTATTTTTACTCTTCCTATACCGGTGAAAATCGTTCGATTGTTACCGATAAAGAAAAGATTGTGGTTTTGGGTGCAGGCCCTATCAGAATAGGTCAGGGTGTAGAATTTGACTATTCTACAGTTCATGCAGTTACCACTATCAAAAAATCCGGTTATGAAGCCATAATCGTAAACAATAACCCCGAAACTGTATCTACCGACTATACTACGGCAGACAAGCTGTATTTTGAACCCCTTACTCCCGAAGATGTGATGAATATTATTCATCACGAAAAACCCATAGGAGTTATCGCATCTTTGGGCGGACAAACTGCAATTAACCTTGCTGAACCTCTTATGAAGAGAGGGGTAAGAATTATCGGTACTGATTGCGACGCTATCGACCGTGCCGAGAACAGAGATTCTTTTGAAAATCTTTTGAATTCTCTCAATATTCCTCAGCCCAAGGGCAAGGCGGTTACAAATATTGAAGCGGGCGTTGCAGCAGCCGCAGAAATCGGCTATCCCGTACTTGTTCGTCCCAGCTTTGTTTTGGGTGGTCGAGCTATGCAGATAGTTGCAAATGAAGATCAGCTGCGCAGATATTTGCGTACTGCAGTTGAAATTGATGAAGATAAGCCCGTTTTGGTCGACAAGTATATAGAGGGAAAAGAAGTAGAAGTAGATGCTATCTGCGATGGCAGAGATGTATTTGTTCCCGGTATTATGGAATTGGTTGAACGTACAGGTGTACATAGCGGTGACTCCATCAGTGTATATCCTGCATTCAGCATATCCGATAAGGTAAAGGGTACAATTCTTCAGTATGCTAAAAAACTTGGCTTGGGTGTTGGCATTATCGGTTTGTTTAACATTCAGTTTATTGTTGATAAAGACGATAATGTGTTTATTATTGAAGTAAACCCCAGATCCTCACGTACTGTACCTTTCTTGTCCAAGGCAACCGGTTATAGTCTTGCAGATATTGCTACCGAAGTGATTTTGGGTAAGAGTCTTAAGGAACAAGGTATCTTTGATATTTATCCTGAAGAAAAGAAGCGTTGGTACGTAAAGGTTCCTGTATTCTCCTTTAATAAGATACGTGGTCTTGATGCATACCTTTCTCCTGAAATGAAATCCACCGGTGAAGCAATCGGTTATGATGATACACTTAACAGAGCTCTTTATAAAGCTCTTCAGGCCTCCGGAATGCATTTGCAGAATTACGGTACTGTATTTGTAACTGTCGCAGATAAAGATAAGGCGGAAGCTCTCCCTCTTATCCGACGTTTCTACAACCTTGGTTTTAATAT
>JAZSDB010000022.1:0-4952 GCA_045530975.1 Eubacteriales bacterium | reverse complement strand
ATCTGGCAACTGTTGGCGGAAGCGTCTTTGGCCGTTAAGGCTTTTCCGACATTGTTACCGCTTTCCTTGGCCTTGCGGATATAGCTTTCCACCGCTTGTCCGTTTACACTGCCGTGAAGATAAACCGTCATTTAATACTCCTTGCTTTTGGAGAAATCCAAAAGGGATTATTCCATTTCACCCAGATAAATATCGTTGTGCTTGCCGAGAAAGTGGCGCTTGATAATGCCTCTGAGGTCGGCAGGATGGAGCTCCTCGTGGGTGATATTATCGATAGAAAGCCATTTTACGCCTATCTGATGAGTATCGTATTTCAAATTTTCGGTATCTGCCTCTCCGATGGTTTCGCAGACAAACATAAATTCTATTCTGTGGCTTTCTTCCTTAAAGGCCTCTCGGATGAAGAGCAAGCTCTTTACCTCAACATCGTAGCCGGTTTCTTCCTTAACCTCGCGCTTTAATGCATCCATCATAAGCTCGTTGGGGCGTTGCTTGCCGCCGGGAAGTGTGTAATATTCGACACCTTCCTCCGATTTCATATGCACGGTCAGAAGGCGTGCTCCCTTCATAATGATGGCCTTAATGGAATTGTTAATAATCATAGCTTTTATTCTCCGGATTGATCAATGTTTGCGTTTTTTGTTACGGTAACCGACATAGTCATTTCGGTTACATTGTAGTGTATTGCAATAATTCTGTCGCCGTATATTGCGGTACGGGGATATAACTCCGAGCCCGAAAAGGTTACGGAGCATTGCTCCTGAAGGAGCGATATGTAGCTCTCCGCCTGCTCTCCGGTTATGTTTGTGTAGTAGAAGGCGGCAAAGGAGCCGTCACTGCGGGAATCCTGACACTCACCCGAAAACTGAGGAATGCCTTCGGTAAGTCCGCTTCCCCACTTGGCAGTACGAATGCTTTCGTCGCCGGAGCTGTTATACTGCTCATCTCCGCCGTCATTCATTACCGCAACCATTATGGCGGTTACGATAAGGGAAACTACCAAGGCCACCGCCGCACCGCCGATAAGGGCCGATGCAACGGGGCGGTTTTTTATAAAGCTTAATATTTTTTCTTTCATTTAGAATTTTTCCTGACGCCATTTTACTACAAAGAGCGCCACTGCACCTGCTATTGCAACAAGAGAAATAATAATGATTACAATAACCGTGCTGTTTCCTCCTTTTTCGGAGTCATCAACCTTATCCGAAGAGGTCTTGGAGCTTTCGTCGGAGGAGGTGTCCTCGGGCTCAGAGCTCTGGTTTTCGGAGGTTTCCTGCTTGGGCTCATTTACACAAATGAGAGTGGGCTGATTGCCGTAATCGAATTTTGCCGAATATCCCGATGCACCGCTTTCGAGATTTTCCGATGCATCAAAGAAGGAATTGCCGTCAAAGGTATAAAGGGTTACAAATTTGTTGGCATATCCTGCGCCCAGATTGAAGGAAATCTTGGTGCCCTCGGGCATCTGCTCGGAGCGGGTAACCGAAAATACCTTAAAGAAGGAGCCCTTTTCAAACTGGTCGGAAACAGCCGATTTTATATCGGAAAATTCCTTGCCCGTTGTAACTGCGGTGGCACCGATGCTTACGGTTTCGCCCACATCGTTTATAACACCGCCGTAGGGGAAATAGATTATGGCCTGGCCTACCACGATTTCCACATATTTACCCGAGCTTCCGTCAAGCTCGGTGGCGATTTTGGTAAATACCTCGCCCGAAATAACCTTGCCTGCGGGAACATTTATGGTAATGGTTTCGGCAAACCAATCTATATCGTCCACACCGATAACATCGGCAGGATCCACGGGATCTCCGCTCTTGAAGAATACGTCCACAGACTGAGTGGAAACTATACCCGTAATAACAAACTGATTGTTTTCAACGGTAATTTTCTGATTGTTCACAAGAACCTTATCCAGAACAAAGCCCTCGGCGGCGGTTACGGTAAAGGTAATGCTGTCGCCCTCGGCAACCTCTGTAATATCAGAGCCGGTGATACCGCCCACGATAGTTTTTATAATGCCGGAGGTGCTTTCCAAATCAAGAGAGCCGCCCTCGTTTACATTAATGTTCACCTTAAAGGTGGGAACTGCGGTCTGGGCCTTTACAAAGGTGGCGGAAACGGTGCCTGCGGCATTTACGGAAAGGGTGTAGCTGTTGCCGCTTCCCGAGCCGGTGATGCCGTCAAAGGAAACACTGCCCGAAAGCTCGTAATTAAGCGATGCCTTGGGAACCACTGTATAGTCCTCGCCACTGTTGAGGTATACGGTTTTTGTAATTCTGCCCGATGCATTGGTGTTGGTAACGGTGGCAACCGCATTGCCCTCTCCGTCACGGATTTCCACACTGCCGGGGCCCTTTATGGTAAAGCGCACGGGACTTACGCCGTAGCCGAAAACAACAGAATTGATGTCGGTGGCAACAAAGGTAAAGCTGTTGTCGGTAAGCGAAATGCTTTCGTTGTTCAGCTTAAGGAAGGCCTTGTCCAAGGAAAAATCGGAAACCTTGAAGGTAATCCTGATTTCGTCGCCCTCCTCGTACTTATAGCCGTCGTGCTCTATTTCCTTGCCGTTTACTGTTACATCAAAGGGAATTTCGGAGGAATTAACACCGTGGGTTTCGATATCCACGTCAACATTGACCGCATTTTTAAGAACAACCGAAACCTTGGTGCTTGTAACGGTGAAGGTATGCTCCACATTTTCAAGATTTTGTCTTTTGCCGTTGATGAAAAGACGTGCGGTTGCAGGGTCAAAGGTATTGTCGAAAACAATTTTGAGCTTATCGCCGGTAAGAATGGTGGCAGAGGTAATGTCCAGCTGACTTCCGTCATCGGCATAAATCCACCAGGCCACGTTGCCTGCATCTACCGTTACGGTAGCGGGCTTGCTTTCGTATGTATAAACAAAGGTATTGGTTTCCGCTGCGGTGAAGGTGTAGGATTCGGAAGAAAGAGAAACCTCTTCACCGTTGTAGGAAAAGC
The DNA here is from genome assembly GCA_045530975.1 of Eubacteriales bacterium. GTDB lineage: Bacteria > Bacillota > Clostridia > Oscillospirales > CAG-382 > Coliplasma. The sequence goes on along the minus strand of JAZSDB010000022.1, from coordinate 1,970 downwards.
TTGCATTGTCGGGAATAAAGGTTCCGTCGGTGGCAAAGGTAACGGTAACCTTATCGCCAACCATAACAGAGGACAAATCGGAAATCTCATTGCCCTTCGAATCCTTCATGGTGAAGGAAACGGTCACGCCGTCAAAATTGAATACAGCGGGAACTTTGGGAACAGAGGTATCGTAATTGAAGGAAATCTTATTCTCACCCTCGGCAATGCTGAAGGTATATTCGCTTACTGCGGGAGAAACGCTTTCTCCGTTAACCGAAAGGGTTGCCTTATCGGCATTGAACTCGCCATCGATAATAAACTTAACCTTTACCGAATCGCCCACGGCAAAGGTGGCGGAGGACAGGTCGGAGATAAGATTGCCGTCGTTGCCGTAAACCTCGTAATTAACGTTGGAGCTCACCGAAAGGGTGTTTTCGGGAACTATCACGGGTGCCGCTTCGGTCTGAACATAAAGAATATGGGCCTCGCCGGGAACGGGGGTAAAGGTACCCACATAGGCATTGTCCTGACCGAGAGACAAGCTCTGAGAGGAATTGAGAGGTCCAAAGGCGGCGGCCTTTATCACAAAGCCCTCGGCAGGGATAACCTTGATGGTAATCGACTCATCGGAGCCGCTGTAGGATCCTCCCTCCATAGGCGCATCGTTTACGGTGCAGGAAAAGGAATTGTCGGGGCCGCTTTTAACAAGGGTTATATTGTAGGCATCTGCAATGGGCGCAACCGAGCTTTCCTCCGCCGTAACGGCAAAGGGAGCTGCGGAAAGGCACAGCAACGCAGAAAGCATTAATGCAACTATTCTCGAAATTTTCTTCATAAAAACCTCCATATAACGGAATTTGAAAATTAATAATCTTTGCAATTGACAATTATTAATCTATCTGCTATACTTCTTCAAGAATACATTATATTTATTTTTTTTAATATTGCAAGTGTTTGCAAAGAACAATCCAGTAATTTTTTACCGAAAGGACATATATTGTATGGCAGAAAAGAAGTTCGTGGAAGAAATCACTCCTATGGAAGAGGATTTCGCCCAATGGTACACCGATATCGTTAAAAAGGCCGAGCTTATCGAATATACCTCGGTTAAGGGCTGTCTTGTAATACGCCCCTATGCTTACGCCATTTGGGAAAATATCCAAAGAATTTTGGATACCGAATTTAAGCGCTTAGGTCACGAAAACGTTTGCATGCCTATGTTTATTCCCGAAAGCCTTTTGCAAAAGGAAAAGGACCACGTAGAGGGCTTTGCTCCCGAAGTTGCGTGGGTCACCATGGGCGGCAGTGAAAAATTAGAGGATAGGCTTTGCGTTCGCCCCACCAGCGAAACCCTGTTCTGCGAGCATTATTCCAACATTATCCATTCCTACCGCGACCTTCCCAAGCTTTACAACCAATGGGTCAGCGTTGTTCGTTGGGAAAAAACGACGCGTCCCTTCCTCCGCACCCGTGAATTTCTCTGGCAGGAAGGTCACACCATTCACGCGACCGCGGAAGAGGCTATTATCGAAACCAAGCAAATGCTTGATATTTATGCCGACTTCTGTGAAAATTCGCTTGCGATGCCCGTTATTAAGGGACGCAAGACCGAAAGCGACAAATTCGCAGGCGCGGAAGCTACCTACGCTATCGAAGCACTCATGCACGACGGCAAGGCGCTTCAAGCAGGAACGAGCCATTATTTCGGCGACGGATTCGCAAAAGCGTTTGACATCACTTATACCAACAAAGAAAACAAAAAGGTTCATCCGTTCCAAACCTCTTGGGGCGTAACAACCCGTCTTATCGGCGCGGTCATCATGACTCACGGCGACAACAGAGGTCTTGTTCTTCCCCCTGCCGTTGCTCCCGTTCAAGCGGTTATCATTCCGATGGCGCAACACAAGGAAGGGGTTCTTCGGCCTTCTGGGGGTGTTAACCGACAGCTTATCAAGGGGGGGATGACAGTTAACCGTGAGGACGCGGAT
>JAZSDB010000085.1:0-1738 GCA_045530975.1 Eubacteriales bacterium | reverse complement strand
TGCTTGAAAGTATTATGGAACCTATCGTTTATAAAAAAATGATGAATGTGCCCATGCGTGCAAACGGCGAGAATTGGGGCTTTGTCGGATATGAAAAGGTAACTCTACCCGAGGTTTGCTTTTCGGGACACAACGGTTGCGGAGAAGGCAATGAATTTTGGATGTATGCCATCCCCGACTATAACATGTGGACAAGAGTAGGTATAATGAATCCTGAAGAGCTTAATCTAATGGTTGATATTATCACCAACTGCCGAAAAATCGACAGCTTCACACAAAACGAAACCTCGGTTTGGAAAAAGATAGATGGTCGTTTTGCACACGAGGAGCACGGTAAAATTATTCCGGATATTGCTGTTATTGACAACTCTCAGTTTAATGCATTGAATGAGCTCATATTTCATCACAAACTTGCTAACAGACTTACCGAAATGATTACCGAGCTGTTCAATGAGGTTAAAGGAATTTTAAGAGCAAACAGCACCCCTGTACTAAGCGAACAGTTGGATTATTATGCCGGCTCATTTATGACCTATCTGCGTATGATGACAATACACGACGAGGTAAATTCAGGCAGACTTATTGTTCCCGAAAATCCCGCAAATAGCACCGTAGCAATGTGGTTAAGACTGGATTTGTAACTTTCTGCACATTTTATTAAACCACAATATCTATTCTCACTAAAACTATCACAGACCGACTAATTATGCAAAACCGCAAAATTAAAGAACTCCTTTCGGGAGTTCTTTTTTAATTAAATATACTGCTTTGAAGGATTACTGCTCTTCGCTGATGATTTTAATATCTGCGCCTACACTGCGGAGCTTGCCGACCATATCCTCATAGCCCCTGCGGATATGGTGAATATCCTCGATGATGGTTTTGCCGTCGGCCGAAAGGGCGGCCAGCACCATTGCGGCACCTGCACGGAGGTCAACCGCACGGACATTTGCAGGGCGGAGGGCGGGTACGCCGTCCACATAGGCATCTCTGCCCTGAACCGAGATACGGGCACCCATACGTGCCAATTCATCGGTATATTTAAAACGGGAATCCATTACACTTTCGGTAAGCTTGCTCTGGCCCTCTGCCAGGCAGAGAAGAACGCAGAACTGGGAATTCATATCGGTGGGAAAGCCGGGATAAAAATCGGTCTTTACACGGCATTTTTTAAAGGTACCGTTGTAGGCAACACGGACAAAATCGTCGCCCTCCTCAACGGTTATACCCATTTCCTGCATTTTTGCGCTTATTGCCTCCAGGTGGCGGGGGATAACGTTATTGATAATAAGGTCACCCTTGGTAACAGCGGCGGCAATCATATAGGTGCCTGCCTCTATCATATCGGGGATAATGGCATAGGTGCCGCCGTAAAGGGTTTCCACACCTCTAATCTTTATAACCTCGGTACCTGCACCGGAAATATTTGCACCGCAGGAGTTGAGGAAGTTTGCAAGGTCAACTATATGGGGCTCACGGGCGGCATTGTCGATAATTGTCATACCCTTGGCGGTGCATGCGGCCATCATGATGTTGCAGGTTGCACCAACAGACGCAACGTCAAGATAAATAGAGGTACCCTCGAGGTCGCCCTCGGTATAGCAGGAAACGCCGTCATTACTGCACTTAACCTTTGCGCCCAGCGCCACGAAGCCCTTTATGTGCTGGTCGATGGGACGGGCACCCAGATTACAGCCGCCGGGGAGAGCGGTATAGGACCTGCCGAAGCGGCCCAGCT
>JAZSDB010000199.1:0-16975 GCA_045530975.1 Eubacteriales bacterium | reverse complement strand
GGCTTGACAGTGGTTATCATCCGTGAAGACCTTCTCGACGAGGGAAACAAATCCATCCCCGTTATGCTGAATTACAGAGTGGCTGCCGACAACGGCTCTATGTATAATACTCCTCCCTGCTATTCCATCTATGTTGCAGGTCTGGTATTCAAGTGGTTGCTGGAAACCGGCGGATTGGAAGAAAGAGAAAAGATCAACATTAAAAAAGCAAGCATCCTTTACGATTACCTTGACAGCAGCAAGCTCTTCAAGGCAACCGCAGACAAGGCAAACCGCTCTCTTATGAACGTATGCTTTGTTACCGGCGATGCTGAAAAGGATAAGGACTTCTGCGCAAAGGCCGCAAAAGCCGGCTTTGTAAACCTCAAGGGTCACCGTTCCGTTGGAGGCATGCGTGCATCCATCTACAATGCTATGCCCGTTGAAGGTGTTGAAGCTCTTGTTGAATTTATGAAAGAATACGAAAAGGAAAACGCATAATGACTAACATAAAGCTTTACAATAAAATCAGCAAAATCGGCCTTGATGTATTTGATGCCGAAAAATACAATGTTTCCGAGGAGGCCACCCCTGCAGAGGGTATCCTTGTGCGCAGTGCGGCTCTCCACGAGGTTGAATTTGATAAGGAGCTTCTTGCCATCGCCCGTGCAGGCGCAGGTGTAAACAACATTCCCATTGACCGTTGCAGTCAGCAGGGTATTGTAGTTTTCAACACTCCCGGCGCAAACGCAAACGGTGTTAAGGAATTGGCAGTAGCCGCTCTTCTCCTTTCCTCCCGTGATATCGTGGGCGGTGTAAACTGGGCCCTCGGTCTTAAGGGCCAGTCCGATGTGGGCAAGCTTGTTGAAAAGGGCAAGAGCCAGTTTGTAGGTCCCGAAATCAAGGGCAAAACCCTTGGTGTTATCGGTCTTGGCGCCATCGGCGGTATGGTAGCAAATACCGCACACAGCTTGGGTATGAAGGTTGAGGGCTGCGATCCTTACATTACCGTAAAGAACGCATTGCAGCTTTCCCGCTCCATCAAGCTTGACGAAAACTACGATGATATTTATGCCAACAGCGATTATATTACCTACCACATTCCTTCTCTTCCCTCCACCAGAGGTATTATCAACAAGGAAAATATTTCCAAGATGAAGGACGGCGTTCGTATTATCAACCTTTCCAGAGGTGATCTTGCCAACACCGCAGACCTTATCGAGGCATTGGAAAGCGGAAAGGTTGCTTCCTATGTAACCGACTTCCCCTCCGAGGAGCTTCTTGGCGTACCTCACGTTGTTTGCATTCCTCACCTTGGCGCATCTACCCCCGAATCGGAGGACAACTGCGCAGTTATGGCGGCTGAACAGCTTATCGATTACATCGAAAACGGCAACATCCGCAACAGCGTGAACTACCCCGAAATTGTATTCCCCCGCACCGCAAAGAACCGTATTATCGTTCTTCACGATAATGTTCCCAACATCATCACCCAGATTTCCGGCGCTCTTGCCGGCGATAACGTAAATATCGAATCCCTTCTCTCTCAGGCCAAGGGCAACAATGCGGTTTCCATCTTCGAAAGCAATGATGCCATCAATGCGTCTGCGGTTTCCGACATTATTGCAATCAACGGCGTTGTAAGAGCTATCGTAAAATAAATTTTACAAGCTATATTTTTAAAAAAGCGGTATAAATACCGCTTTTTTCTTATTTTCAGCCCCCGGTGTAGATTTTCATTCCCATTGACAATCGGGCGAGGATATGATAAAATATATACACTAAAAAAACAAAAAAGGAGAATCCCTATGAAAGCAAAGAGATTTTTCGCTCTGTTTGCTGCTTGTCTGCTCATTTGCTCCTGCGCAACTCTTGCCGCTTGTAACAATGAAGAAGACAACAGCTCCGCCGCTCCCCAGTCCCAAAATACAGATGCGCAGTATATCGAAGATGCTGTTTCCATGCCCGAATACCGATGGAAGGGTAACGAAGAATACACCCAGTTTGATGTTCTTGTATATTCTCAGAAGGGCGGTGGAACCTACTTCAGCGAAGACGTTGAAGCCGGTCTTTACTCCACCACTGACCAAGCTCTTAACGATGCCGTTGCCAAGAGAAACGATGAAATTTTGGAAAAATACGGCGTTACCATCAAAGCAATTGTGGACGATGCCGTACCCGATACTCTTATGAAGGCAGTTCTCGGCGGTGATTCCCAATATGATGCGGCAATGCCCTTTATGCCCGGCGCCGCAAAGCTTGCTCAGGAAAACTGCTTGTACGACCTCAGAGATTTCGACGATTATCTCCATCTGGATCAGTCCTGGTGGGATCAATCCGCCAATGAATCCCTCTCCATCGGCAACAAGCTTTATTTCACCACCGGCGATATTACCATTATGCCCAAGGTTGTTTCCTTTGCAATGTCCTTTAACAAGGTTATGTACGGAAAATATTTCGAAGAGGACCTTTACCAGCTCGTAAGAGATAAGAAGTGGACCTTCGACAAGATGATGGAAATGTGCCGCAAGGTTACTTCCGATACCGACGGTACTCCCGGTATGACCTATGCCGACACTTGGGGTCTTTCCTCCTCCTACGGCGATGCTCCTGCATTCTATATCGCATCGGGCAACAGCTATTTCGGCAAGGACGAAAATGACTATCCCGTTGTTACCTTCGGCAATGAATCAAATATGACTCTTGCCAAGAAAATTCTTGAGGACCTCCAGGAAAAGGACACCTGGGTATTCCACTGCAATACCGCAGGCACTCCCGACATCTGGGTTACCTCTCTCGACACCTTCGGTGAAAACCGTGCACTCTTCAGAACCAGCGCATTCTCCGCAATGAAGAAGCTCCGTCAGTATGAAGAGGTTGATGATTACGGTATTGTTCCCATGCCCTTGGTTACCGAATCGCAGGACAACTACTACACCTACTGTAATGCAACTCTCGCTTATGCGGTTGTATTGCCCACCTCTCTTGATGATGAATCGGCTGAATGGGCAGCTTATATGATTGCCGCTATGGCCTTTGGCGGTCAGAAGTATATCACTCCCGCATACTATGAAACCACCCTTAAAACCCGTGACCTCCGTGACTCGGATTCCGAGGAAATGCTGGATGATTATGTATTTGCCAACATCGTTTACGACCTTGGCCTGGTTTACAACTTTGGCGGTCTTACCTCTATGATTACCGACCTTATGGGCAAAAACCAGTCCACCGTAAGCTCCAGCTTCCAAGCAATTGAGGGCACTATTGCAGATGCCATCGAGGAATGCCTCTTCGCCTACGGTCTCTGATAAAGCATAACAAGCTTGCATAACAAAAAAGCGGTCTTTCGACCGCTTTTTTCTTTTCATTAAAGCTTTTCTATTGCCACGGGAGAGAAATCTATCCAATCGGCGGCAACAAGGTACATTTCAGCACCTGCCATCTGGTGCACCAAACGGCTTTTCTGGGCACCGTGAAGGTGACCGTAAAAAACACGCTTAACCGAATATTGACGGATAACCTCACAAATGCGCTCACATCTCACTCCGCCGTATGCGGGAGGATAATGAAGAAAGACAAGAAGCTCCTTTTCGGGATGCTCCTCCTGCAGCTTCAGTCCCGCAAGAATGGAAGCGCGCAATCTTTCGGCCTCTCGGTTGACAATCTTTTCATCGTCGGGACCGTAATTTGCCTCGGGAAACCAGCCCCTTGTACCGCAGATAATAAAATCCTCGGCTATATAGGCATTGTTGAAAAGAAAATCAATACTGAAGGCACCGATAGAATCACGAAGCTCGCAAAGCTTTTTCATAGTCTGCCACCAAAAATCGTGATTGCCCTTGCCGATAATCTTTTTGCCGTTGAGCTTGTGGACAAAGGCAAGGTCAGCAATAGCATCCTCGGCACGCATACCCCAAGAGATGTCGCCGGGGATGATAACAGTATCCTCGGGCTTTACGATTTTTTGCCAATTCTCCTCCAAGCGGGAGGTATGATTTTCCCAGCGCGGGCCGAAAATATCCATTGGCTTGTTTGATGTATGAGAGAGATGCAGGTCGGCGATGGTGAAAACAGACATTCTTATCTCCAACTTGTAGCAATTTCATAAAATAGGTATTTTTTGATAATGTGTGCGAAAGAATAATAGAGGAACAATTTGAAAGGATGATATTTTATGAACCAGATATCTTTTAATCAGGTCCCCCGCCATATCCACGGTATAAGCTGCAGTGTTTCCCACTGCGCCTATCACGACGGCACCCATTATTGTACCGCAAACCAGATTACGGTAGGTCCTTCCACCGCAAAAAACTGCGCTCAGACGGTTTGCGCCACCTTCAAGCCCCGCAATTTTTAAGGGCAGGAAAGGGTTCGTTTCACGAGCCCTTTTTTATTTTAAAGACAGTTGATCATTTCCTTGGGATCAACGGTTTTTGTAAATCTTACCTCAGCATCACGGAGGCAGGCAAGGTTTGCGGGAACAGCAACCTTTGTAACGGCATTGAGCTTATCCAATGCATCGAAATCGTCGGCAGGAACCTCCTCGCCAAGGGCGGAAAGCACTGCAGGAGCGAACTTATAGGGAGAAGCGGTGGATACAACAAGCATCTTGTTGCCGTTTTCCTTGGCAAATTCCTCTGCGGCAAAGGCGGCTACTGCGGTATGTGTATCGCAGAGATAACCGTATTCCGAGAAAATTCCCTTGATGGTGGACTTTGTTTCCTCCTCGGAGCAGGAATAACCCGCAAAATCTCTGCGGATGATCTCCATTGCCTCCTCGTCCAAGCTGTAAACACCTTCATTTTTAAGCTTGTCCATACAATCCCTTGTTTTGTCTGCGCCCAAAACAAACCAAAGCAGACGTTCAAGGTTGCTGGAAATAAGGATGTCCATAGAGGGAGAAACGGTGGTGAAAAATTCACGACGGCGGTCGTATACGCCGGTATTGATAAACTGAGTGAGAATATCATTGCGGTTGGATGCGCAAACCAGCTTACCCAAGGGCAATCCCATCTTCTTTGCGATATATGCCGCAAGAATATTGCCGAAGTTGCCGGTGGGCACGGTTACATCCAAAAGCTCACCGTACTTTATCTCGCCTTCTGCAAGAAGGTCGCAGTAGGCAGAAACATAATATACAATCTGAGGAGCCAATCTACCCCAGTTGATGGAATTTGCGCTGGAGAAGAAATAACCCTTCTTGTCCAAAGCTTCTCTGGCCTTTTCATCGGAGAAAATGGCCTTTACACCGCTTTGAGCATCATCAAAATTACCGTTGATGGCAACAACCTCTACATTATTGCCCTTCTGGGATGCCATCTGCTTTTTCTGAATATTGGAAACACCGTCAACAGGATAGAATACCTGAATGCGCACACGGTCTACATCGCAATATCCCTCCAAAGCGGCCTTTCCTGTATCGCCGCTGGTGGCAACAAGAATATAGGCATCCTTCTCCTCGCCGGTTTTTCCCAAGGAAAGAGAAAGGAGGTGGGGCATAATCTGAAGAGCCATATCCTTAAAGGCGCTGGTGGGACCGTGCCAAAGCTCCAGGAAGAATTTGCCTCCAACCTTTGCAATAGGAGCGGCAGGTCCGTTGAATTTCTCTGCACTGTAGGCCGCCTCGGCAGCCGCACGGAGCTCGGCTTCGCTATAATCCTCCAAGAAAAGGGAGAGAATATAGGTTGCACGCTCAATGTAGCTCATTTTGGAAAGAGCCACAACGGTGGGCTCATCCAATGCAGGAATAGATTCGGGCACATACAAGCCGCCGTCGGCAGCAAGCCCTGTTTTAATTACATAAGCGCCGGAATAATCGGCATTGTCTGTTTTTTTGTCGGTACGAGTGCTAACAAATCTCATAATCTGCTACCCCAATCTTTTATATGGTTTATCCTATGCAGAGAATAATCGGGGCGGAAATATACCTCCACCACATCTATGCGCTCCCTGCGAATTCTTTTTTCTTTTACGTTTCCGAAAATTGTGCTCACGGGCACCTTCTGCTTTCTGCAGTAAAGATTTTTGAAATCTCTTGCGGCGCTTTTTATTTTGCGCAGCTTTTCGCTGTCCACCGCATCCGACGGACTGCCAAAGCTATCGTTGGAGCGGGATTTCACCTCGAAATATACCAAAACACCCCATCGGTATCCGATAATATCTATCTCTCCGCCATGGGCGCTGTAATTTCGGGAAAGAATTTTCCAGCCCTGCTTTTTCAAATAGCTCTCGGCAAGCTCCTCGCCCAGATTTCCTATCTGCTTTAAGCTTCTCATTGCTTTTCTCCCAAAAGCTTTTTCAAAAAGCTCGGTCTGTGGAGGGGGCTCATTCCCTTTTCCAAAATTGCCTCCCTGTGCGCCTTGGTGGCATAGCCCTTATGTCCGCCAAGTCCGTAGCCGGGGTAAAGCACCTCCTGCACATCCAACAATCTGTCCCTTGTTACCTTGGCCAGAATAGATGCCGCCGCTATGGAGGGGCAAAGGGCATCGCCCTTTATGACCGGTTTGGCATTTACATCAAAGCCCTTGGCAATGTTGCCGTCGATAAGCGCAAGCTGAGGTTTTATTCTGAGCTTGGCTATGGCACGTCTCATTGCCAGCATAGAAGCATTTAAAATATTATATTTTTCGATTTCCCATACCTCGGCGTGGCCCACTGCGCAATCCACACAGCTTTCACGGATAAGGTAATAAAGCTGTTCACGCTTCTTGTCGGAAAGCTTTTTGGAATCGTTCAGTTCGGGAATAACCAAGCCGTCGGGCAATATAACCGCCGCCGCAACCACAGGTCCCGCCAAAGGACCTCGGCCTGCTTCATCGCAGCCACAGACAATTATTTCGCCCTTTTCTCGATAAGCTATTTCATTTTCCCAAAGAAGTGCCATAATTTCACTCCCTGTCAAGGGTTATTCTGCCAATCTTGCCGCCGCGGAATTCATCCAGAATAACTCCCGCCGCACGGTCCTCATCGATAACACCGCCGGAGCGAATAAATCCCCTGCGGCGAGCGATTTTCTCGAAAACCTCGTAATCACTTTCTTCTTCCTCGATAACAATACCGAAGCGGTTGTTAAGGCAGGAGGTATAGTGCTGTCTTAAAATACCGATAAGACGGCAGGAAAGCTCCAAGGTGTCCAGAATTTCATCCTTTATAGAGCCAAGGCAGGCCAATTTCACGCCCACCAGCTCATCATCAAATTTATGCCAGAGAATACCCGGGGTGTCGGTCAATTCCAGCCCTAAGGAGGGCACCGCAATACGTGCATTCTGACGTGTAACGCCCGGTCTGTCCTGCGCCACAACCTTTTTTGTGCCGCAGATAGTATTGATAAGGGTGGATTTACCCACATTGGTAATGCCCACCACCATTGCACGGATAGGTCTTTTTATACCCCTTGCCGCATCACGGGCAAGCTTTTCGCTCATAAGAGAGCGTATGCCCCCGTTTATGCTCTTTATCCCCTTGCCGTCCTTGCTGTCGATGGCAATAACCTCTCGACCGCTTTTCTTCAGCTTGTTTTCGTAATATTTGGTGGCCTCAGGATCTGCCAAAGAGCTTTTTGTAAGCAGGGTAAGCACCGGCTTGTTGCCGAAAAGACTGTCAAAGTCGGGGTTTTTGCTGGATATGGGAGCACGGGCATCCAAAAGCTCGATAACCATATCGATATTGGGAAGCGCTTCCTTGATTAAACGCTTTGCCTTGGCCATGTGGCCCGGATACCAAACTATTTCTGCCATTTTCTGCTCCTTTCCAAAATTATTATAATATACTAATCCACAAAACCAAAATCGGGAGTGATACGGACAATAACCCTACCCAAAATACGGTTAATGCCGATTTCGCCGTATTTGGAATCTCGGCTGTCCATAGAATTATTGCGGTTGTCACCCATTACAAAGACCTTGCCCTCGTCAACGGTAAACTCCGCCTTGTATTTATCTACATTTGTGTAGTTCATTTTCACATTATCGCCGCGCATGGCCTGATATTCCTTGCGCATTGCCTCGATATATGGCTCATCCAGCTTTTCGCCATCTACATAAACTTCCCAATTGGCGTAATCGATAAACACCTTCTGTCCCTCGGTGGCAATAACACGCTTGATGATGGGGGAAGAGGGGCCGTTGTGGTTTTCGGGGTTCAATACCACAATGTCACCGGTTTCGGGAGTATAAAACAGGTTGGATATGATAAGCTTATCCTCATTGTGAAGGGTATGCTTCATCGAATCGCCGTCCACCGAAACATAGCGGAAAACAAAGAGGAACAAAACCATCATTACCGCAAGAGCGCAGGCAAAGGTTTCCATATATTCATATACGGTGGTAACGAAGGTCGATTTCTTTTCGGCGGGCTTTTTTTCTGCCATCTCACCTTCCTCTGCCAAGGGCTCGCCCTCGCACCGGGAAGCTTCCGCCTCTTCTGCACCTTCCGTTACTTCCGCAGAATTTTCCTTCACTGCCTCTTCGGCAGGTGCCTCATTATGCAGTTGGGCCTCTTGAGCTGCTTCTGTTTCTTTATCCAATTCAAATTCGTTCATAAAAAATCACCACAAACTATAATGAAAAAATTTGGGAAATTATCCGAGAAAAGCAAAGGTGTCTGCGCAAAGAACGCAGACACCAAAGAGTCGTTTTAGATTTTTTCCTTGACCTTAGCGTTTTTGCCAACTCTATCACGGAGATAGTAAAGTTTAGCACGGCGAACCTTACCGCGTCTTACCACTTCAACGGACTGTACGTTGGGAGAGTGGAGAGGATAGGTCTTTTCAGTGCCGACACCGTAGGAAACTCTTCTTACAGTGAAGGTTTCAGCGATACCGCCGTTCTTTCTGGCGATAACTGTGCCTTCAAAAATCTGAGTTCTGACTCTCTGACCCTCGACAATTCTCTGGTAAACCTTAACGGTGTCACCTACAGAAAATTCGGGGATCTCGGTTTTAAGTTGCTCATTCGTAAATGCTTTAATGATATCCAAAGCCTTTACCTCCATTTTTCATTCGGTGCGTTCATGCTGAGCTGCAGAGGACCGCCCGAGTTTTATCGGTTGATTATACCATACAAATTATCAAAAATCAAGTGTTTTCGCACATTTTTGGCATAATTTTAACCCATTTAATTTCTTTGCTATATCTTGTGTTACAGCTCTGATTTCAGCCACCACAAATTGGGGATACCCTATTTTATCTGCGGGGTCTGAAACGGGATGCATAGTACAGCACGTGAATAATTGAGGATACAAGGGCCGCCACATAGGTGAGAGCCGCCGCTGTCAAAACCTTCTTTGCTCCGCCCAATTCCTGCTCGTCAAGCATGCTTGTGCTCTTCAATGCAACCAAAGCACGTCTAGATGCATCCAGCTCCACAGGCAAGGTGATAAGCTGGAAAAGCGCCACCGCCGAGAAAAGGATTAAACCGATAAAATACAAGCTGTTTCCAAAGGATACCGCAGCTTCTGCCCCATAGGAAATCGCAAATCCCAAAGCCATAAGCAAAGGGCCTGCCATAGATCCGATTCTGCACACCGGCAATATGGCCATACGGAGCTTTATGGGAGAATAGCCGTAGGCATATTGCAAAGCGTGGCCTGCCTCGTGTGCCGCGACTCCGATAGCCGCAACACTGGTATTACCGTAAACCGAGGAGGAAAGAGAAATGGAATTGTTGCGAGGGTCGTAATGGTCGGTGAGCTCGCCCGAAATTGCGCCGATGGACACATTGCTCACACCGCCTGCCGACAAAACCATCTTTGCCGCCTGCGCTCCCGTAATTCCCCTTTTTGACGCCACCTTTGAAAAGCGGGCAAAGCGGGTTTTTACCAGAAACTGGGCAAATAAACCCAGCAAAAGCGCGGGCATCATATAGAGCAGATAGGAAAAATATCCAAACATTAAATCATCTCCAAAAAATTATAGGGAAATCTTTTTTATGGCTTTCCCGAGAACAGAAACCACCAAAAGGGCAATAATTAGGTTGCCCAGCATATAGCTTCCGTTATACACCAAGGAATAAAGTACGGCAGTATTTCCTCCAAAGGTGGAGCCGAAAAGCTCCACGCTATCGCCCATTGCAAGGCGCCAAATAGTTATTCCCGACAAAAAATGGAAGGCAAAACGGGCAACAGATGCTGCAACAGTGCCCCAAATCAGTCCCCATTTTTGATTGCGGAAAAACCCCGCCACGCCCACTGCACCGTAGGCAAGCACGTAATCCAGCAAAACCGAGGGCAGGCCGTAGCCGATTCCGCTTCCTACCAGACATTCGATAATTCCCAGCGCAAGTCCTGCGGGAATCGCAAATTTCCATCCGCGACGGAAGCCCAAAACTATAATAGGTACCATCACGAAATCCACCGAGCCGCCATTGCCCCAAAGGTCAAGACGGAAGGGGGGAAAACGAAGAAGCGAGAAAACGGCGGCAAGGGCCACCATTATCGCCGCTTCGCACAGCGCGCGGAGAGAGGTTGTTGTTTTTGTCTTTTTCATAAAAACTTCCTTTCTTACCCACGCGGAAAGGCCGAAAAGAACAAAGACAACAAAAAATTTCCGGCGCAGAAAAATTCTGTGTCATAACTCCCTACGGCGGCATTATCCGCATCAGGTTCATTGGGTATATTCTCAGCCGCGGATTAAGATTTTCCGCAGCACCCCATTAATGCAATCCCCAAAAATTCTTTTATTTTCGGGTACAACATACTATGAAATTTTATTCGGAACCCTCGCTAAGAGAAGCTTCCGAGGTTGTTTCGGCGGACTCTGCGGGAATTTCACCCGAAAATTCGTCCACGCTTACATTATCCCCAAAGGAATTATAGGTAATCTTACCGCTGAAATGCAGATCGATGGTATATTCTTCCTCGGGAACACTGTAACCCGGCACATAACCGGGAGTATCAAAAAGCTTTACATCAAATTCATAACGGCAGGACTGCAATTTCCCGTCAACCACGGTATAAATACACTCTATATCGCCGTATTGTGTTTTTTCGGGCTGAGGGTCTTTAATGGAGAAAACCATTTTATAAATATCTCCGCCCGCAATGGATTCAAAAATCTCTTTGTTGTTTTTAACAAAGAAGGTATAGGTGGTGCCCGAATTGTTTTCCCCTACCTTTATTTCTCCGCAGTCCTCGCTGTAATCAAATACAGAAAAATAGGGGAATTTGGACATAAGGTCGTCGGGGTCCTTTTCGGTCCTTTCGGTTTTTGTGCTGTCTACGCTTATAATTGCGCCATCCTTAAAATAGTTTTCCATTTTTCCGGATGCACCCAGATAGGTATGGTCAAAGGAAGCATAGGCGGTCTGCGCCTTGCGGTCCCATTCTATATTGCCCTTGGCGTAATAAAGCACTGCGCCCTTATCAAAGGTAATGGAAAGCTGGTATTCGCCCGAAAGCTTATCCTGCTTGTTCACCTCTGCCACCACGCTGTTTACCGTTGCCTTTGCATCCTCTGCTTCCCTTTCGCAGGAAATAGAGAAGAGGGATGCAAAAACAAGCAATATTACCAAAAAGCGCTTCATCATTTTGTCACCGTTCCGCCTGCGATATAATTAAGAACGTCTTTTCTTACCTGATCAACGTCCTCAACCAATGCATAATAGCTGCCAAAGCCGTCTACGGTGAAATAGCATCTTGTAGCGGAAACGCGGTAGAATACAAATTCGGGAGAAGTGGATTCGGAATGAATTTTAATTCTAAGATATTCGATGGGCTCTTGGTCGCCCTCGGTGGGCTCGTAAACATCGTACATCTTAATGCTGAGAATATGCTGATAGAGATACTTGAAGCTGGTCACATCCAGAGATTTTCCGTCGTAAACAACGCTGGAAAGGGCCTTTTCGCCGTCCAAGCCCAAATCAAAGGCATATTCGGTACCGTCAAAGCTGATTTCCATTTCGGGGATATCAACAAGGTACATAGAAAGAAGAGAATGGTCAAGAAATTCCACAAATTCCCAAGCCAGCCAAGGATAGGTTTCCTCGGAAAGCTCTACAATAACATCGGAGGTAACCACCTGATGCTTTCCGTCAGCTTCGCCGGTATAGGTGGCATAGGCATAATATTTGCCGGTTTTTTCATCCTTTGCCGACACATAAATGTCGCACACGGCGCCATCGTAGGTATAGGAATAATGTCTGGCGGGAGAATCCAATCCGAATTCTGCCAAAACATCCTTTTTCAGCAAGGTAGAAACGGCATTGCCGTTATCGGAGAATCCGCAGCCGACAACTCTGTCTCCTGCCAATGCGCCCATATCCTGAACAAAATCATTGAAGTTGGTCATATCCAGATATTCATAATTTCGGTCAGCGGGGATATAGGATGCGGGAGTAACAAGCTTCCAGTTGCCGCCGATAGCGGAGGTGGGCTGTGCGTCCCTGTCGTCGCCGTAAATTCTTATTTCATCAAACACAACATAGGTCTGTGCGATTTGAGGAACATCAAAGCCGATACGGATATATTTAATATTCTTGGTGGTATTAAAGGAAATGCTGTAACGCTCCAAGCTCTTATCGCTGTGGGCAGGGCTAATCTCACCATTTTCGATATTATCCCAGTTTATACCGTCGGCAGACGCTTTAAAGGTAATCTTGGAGGGGAGATATGCACCGTTGGCTTCATCACGGAGAAGACCGAAGCGCACCTCGAATTTTCCGCCCTCAACCTTTCTTGTGATAGCCGCATCGATATAGGTTTTCTTACCGTCAGAGCTGGAAAATCCCGCAAATACGCCCAAATGCTCCTTCCAACCCTTGGAATAGGCGGAATAATCATCAGCATTTTTCTTGTCGGAGAGAACCTTGCTGAGAGAGGAGTCGTCAACCTGACTCAAATTGGAGGCGGGGTTAAACTCATTAAGCTTCTTGGCAAGAGCCATTATGCCCTTGTCCTTATACTCCACACGGATGTCTTCAAAGGAGAAGAGGGCCTGTGTGGCGGTGATAGGTGTTACAATGGTGGGCTCCATAAGATCGGTCTGAGGCAGACAGATAGAATCCTCTACCACAGAGGCGGAAAGGAAGAATATGTTATCCTTGGTGAAATTATGGAGAAGGTTTCTGCCCTCTTCATCGCTTTCAGAGGAATACATACCGCCAACATAGCGGGCATAATACTGCACACCGTTGGATGCCTTATTACCGATAAATACGGAGTGGATAGAATAATTACCGTCCTTATCCTTCACCGTCATAATGGTATATTTTGCGGTGGTGGGATTTTCGTGGTCAAGACCGTAATCCGCCCAGGTGCGTCCCTCGGGGAGCTTCATCTTGCCCTGAGTGGTGGTATAACGGCAGTTGGTGGTAACCTTCGCAAAGGCCTCCTGATTGTATTTTATGGCAATGGAGGTATCGAAATAAAACTGTCCGTCCACCTGATAAAGAGAATAGGTGCGGAAGCCGTCGTCCTTTTTATCGGTCTTTTCCTCTTCCTTCTTGTCCTCGGTCTTTTCCTCCTCGGAGGTTGTATCGGAAACATCGCTTGTTTCATCGATGATTTCGCTTACTTCATCGCTTACTTCATCGGAAGCATCCGCGCTTTCGTCGGACACATCAGTGCTTTCGTCGGACACATCCGCACTTTCGTCGGACACATCGGTGCTTTCGTCGGACACCTCTTCCTTTTTGTCCTCCTTCACGCTGATGGAGAGAATATCAATCTTATCTCTGTCCAGCGCAGGGAACATAAAAGGAAGGCCGCTGTTGGTTACGGTATCGCCGTCGGTATCATAGCCCTCCAGCGCACGGAGCTCAAAGGTCTGAGCATCTCTTCCCGCAAGAGTCAGAATACCGTTCACAAGCAGCGATTCGCCGTCAAAGGCATAGGGGGTGCCGTCGTAGAGATATTTAAAGAAATCCTTATATTCAATACGGGTGGTTTTCTCCTTGCCGTATACAATCTCTACCCCTGTAAACTGAGGGTTTTCGGCCTCCTCCAAATCAAAATCCGCCGCCTTTGCAACTACACCTGCAAAGCGCTTGAGAAGTATCCAATTGTCATCCAGAGAATCGTAGCCGTGAAGGACAATATCCCCGTCATCATCCAGGTCGGAAAGCGCCTTTTCCGCTTCTGCGGAAAGAACATAGAAGGGATCGTCCAGCTCTTCAATGCCGTCATCCTTCAAAAAGAATGCATAGGTGGTAAAGAGGATTACCGCCACCAGGGCAACAGCTACAACGGTAATAATTTGTTTTTTCATTTATAGTTCCTTTTAAATTACAAATGTCTTCTCTTATAGAATACTACCATACCCATAATAAGCACTATACCGGGAAGAACGGTGCAGATAACCCAGGTGAGATTGGTAGCGGTGCCGGTTTCAATGGCAAGAGCGGTATCGCCAAAGGATTTGGAATCGATATCGGGAGCTACGCTTTCGGAGCTGAAAACTCTTGCGGCGGAAAGCATTACACGGCGGTTGCCGGTTGCTCCGCTGAGATGCTCGGTATCGGCAAATTCGGTACTGCCCACAAGCATTACATAGGAATACTCCGAAACGTTGTTTTCACCGTAGCCGCGCTTGGTGGAAAGAAGCGCCAGAGGCATTTCCTTGCCGGAGGTGCCTTCCTCGCCGTTGAGCTTGGCGGATACAGCGGTATCGAAGGTGTTGAGCACGGTTTCGATGGTAAAGCTGTCCTGTGTGTTGGCTTCCTTTATCATCAATTCCACGCTCTCGGGCATGGCAACATTTACAGTTCCGCCCATATCGCTGATGGTCTTGCGGATCTGATATGCCGCAGAGCCGCTTGCCGCCTCGGAATCGAGAGCGGGATAGGTTACATTAAGGTTTTCAACCTTGGAATCCAAAGAGTGAGTGCTGTCGGTAATACGGTAATTGGGCTTGTAGTTCATACCGTAATTATCGTTAAGACAGGATTGCAGATTGCCGAGAACGGGGGTTGCGGCGTCCACAAAGCACATATAGGAATTACGTGCGGAAATATAGGTATTGAGCTTTTCTATTTCTGCCCAGGAGAAATCCTCCTGAGGGTCATAGGTAATCAATATCTTGGTTCTGTCATCCAGCTGATCCTGAGGGAAGTTTACATACTGTACCTCAAAGCCGGCACCGCTGAGCAAATCAACAAGACCTGCGGCAGGATAGGAGCCGTCAACCTGCACGGGACCCTCTGCATTGAGAGGTTCGCCGTGACCGTAGGTAAAGCTTACCACCTGGGGCTGGGACATGGAGCTTTGAAGCATAGCCGCCGCAAAGCGGTATTCACCGTTGAAGGCGGTATAGGTATTGTCCTCGCCCTTAACGAAAAATGCCTTTAAATCCAGCACACGGAAGTGGTATTTACCCTGAACGATTATGCTGGTGGAGGAAAGCTTGGTGGTAGATTCCTCATAATATTTCTTTTCAAATTCGGGGTCGTGATTGATTTCCTTATATTCTACACGAACAGTGCCCTTATCGCCGCTGCCGTCGAATATTTTTTGCAGATTTTCTGCCATATCACGAACAATACCGGTAAGGTTTATGCCCTTATAATTGTTTTCTTCCAATTCATAGGTATCACGGGCAGACATAAAATAAATGGTAATATCCAAATCCTTACCCAGCGCAGAAAGCATCTGCACCGTTTCATCGCTGATAGCGGTATAATCCTCCTTGGTAAGGTCCACGGTAAGCTCGCCCGAAAGGGAGAGAGAGGAAAACACAAGGTTTATAACCAAAACAAGAGCAATGAAAACAAGGGTGAATACAACAGAAATAGAGCCGTATTTATAACGTCTTTTATCCTTTTTAACGGGCTTGTTGTTTCTCGCATCCATATTCATATCAAAGCACCGCCTTTCTTAGGACCATCTGCGTTTTTCGATAACGCGGGTG
The DNA here is from genome assembly GCA_045530975.1 of Eubacteriales bacterium. Lineage (GTDB taxonomy): Bacteria > Bacillota > Clostridia > Oscillospirales > CAG-382 > Coliplasma. The sequence goes on along the minus strand of JAZSDB010000199.1, from coordinate 1,158 downwards.
GTAAGGAATATGCCGACAGCGGCAAGACTGAGATAATAGATGATTGCCGAAACATCCAGCATCTGATGGGTAAAGGGAGTAAATCTGTCCACAACAGAAAACCATTTAAGAACAGAGCGCACAAAGGAGGATTTTATCTCTGCCGCAACAACGCTTATCAGAAGCATTGCCACATTCACACCCATAGCCGAAACCGCCGCAATAAGCTGGTTTTCGGTAATGGAGGAGAGAAAAATGCCGATGGCGATAAAGGCGGCACCCAAAAGGAATATGCCGAGAATGTTCATAAAAATAGAAACAATATTGGGTGTGCCGTATTTAAACAGCAATACAAAATTGAAGGAATTTGCAAGGAAGGTAGCACCGAAAACGGTAATAGCGGCAAGATATTTGCCCATAACAATGCCTATAACCGAAACAGGGCTGGTGAGAAGAATTTGGTCGGTACGGTTGCGCTTATCGTCGGAAAAGAGCTTCATGGTGAGAAGAGGAAGCAAAATTGCGAAGATAAACATCATATAAACAAAATACTGACCAACGCTTTCCAAGCTCTGCGCCAGAAGGGTGCTTTCGGCAAACACAATGCCCGAAACCACCAAAAACATACCGCAGAAAATATAGCCGATGGGAGTGAAGAAATAGGATTTCAGCTCACGGGTGTATATAGCAAACATTATTTCGCACTCCTTTTCGATTTTTTACCGTCTTTTTCCTTTTCTTTTTCTTTGCCTACAAGGCGGATAAATATATCCTCCAAGCTAAGCTCTACGCCCTCCAGACCTACAAGGGGCCAGCCCTTGGCGGAAAGAGCATAGAAGAGGGGCTTTCTTATATCCACACGCTCCTGAGATTCCAACAGATAGCTCACGCTGTCGGTATCTCTTCTGCCAAGAATATCGGCAGTTTTCACACCGCCCAGCGAGCGAAGGGTTTTCAAAACCTCATCCTCGGGACCTACGATTTTTGCCACAAGCTTACGGGAGCCCTCAACGGCATTTATAAGGTCCTCGGTCTTTTCGTTTGCCACAATTGTACCCTTATTTATAACAACAATTCGGTCGCAAACTGCCTGTACCTCGGGAAGAATGTGGGTGGAGAGAATGATAGTATGCTCCTTGCCCAGCATTTTTATAAGATTTCTTATTTCTATAATCTGTC
>JAZSDB010000149.1:0-1568 GCA_045530975.1 Eubacteriales bacterium | reverse complement strand
GGTGAGCAATTGGTTCCGCAAGCCTGGATATCCAATGCGGTGTAAGCCGAGCCTGCCGTAAGCACCGCCGATTCCCCTGCGGAAAGCTTAAAATCGGTGTGTATTTCGCCGTTGTCGGCAATAACGTCCTTGCCCGAGGCGAATATCAGCAAAACCTCACCCGGACCTATGGAACGGTCGGGAAGCGAATAGCGCATTCGCTGGGTAACCGAATCCGAAATAAAATAGCCCTTGGTGGAGATTATCGCCGAGGTAGCGTTCTTAATTTCAATAACGTCGCAATAATCGCCCTGAAAATCCGGAAGAACCGAGCTGTTGGCGGTGAGCACCTCGTTAATAATAAGCGCCATTTCGCCGTCCTTGTCGCCTTGTAAAAATTGGTTAACGCCCTCATCGGTGTTGGGGTAACCGGGGGACGCCTTATCCGAAACGGTATATTCGCCCTTTTCCAACAGCATTACCTGATTGGATTGGGTCTTTACCGTGGTTGCCTTGGCAATAACCGTGCCGTCCCATGAAACAAGGGCAATATATTCGCCCCCTGCGGAATTAAGCTTAAAGGGAACTGTGCTTCCGTCGAGATAAACCACCAGATAGCTGCCCGCTTTAAACTCGATATCGCCGAAGGTATATGCGATGCTGTTTCCGCTGTCGTTGGCAAGCCCGAAATCTGCAAGATTAAAGGTCTCGCCTGCGTTATACAATTCGATATAATCGGGGGTATCGCCGTTGTCGGTGGCGATTATAGAGCTGTTTGACGAGCAAATTTCGGTGATTTCCACCTTAATGTTCGCCATTTCGCCATTATAATAGGAGGGTATTCCTATTGCATTCTCGGCAAACAGCATTATTGCGGCGCTTAACAGAAAGCATGCCACCAGCAATATTGCGATAAGCATTTCGCGCTTTGCTTTAACCGTCATAAATGTCCTCTTTCGTTACATATCACGGGATGCAATAATATTCGCACCCGTATCGCAAACGTTTTCTATAAGCACCTGTCCTCTTTTAACGGGAGATGCAACCTTGTGTGAATGAAGAGCCTTCATTACGTCGAAAATTTTGTTTTTATCAATGGCTTTGTCGGTTCTCACCGCAAGCCTTGCGTGGATACCGCCGGTTATGGCAACCGAGCCGGTAACCGTTCTTAACGGACGGGAAATCTCGTTTCTGCCGTATTCCTCGCCCTTGGGGCAGGAATTGCCTGTAACCGCAAGGGTTTCCTCATCCACCGTCAGGTGACAGCCTCGGGGACAAACTATGCAAATAAGCTCCTTCATGCCTGCTCCTCCTCCTGAACTGCCGAAATTTTAATGTCGCCCTCTGCCTTATCAAGCAAAACGCGGGGCAGAGTGATTTTTTGCATTTCACCGGGGGTAAGATATTCGCGGCGGAAGGATGCGATAACCACGCCCTCGGATTCAACGTTGATTTTACAACGGTCTATCTTACGCTTAACACGGAAGAAAATATCCGCGCTTTTTTCCACGTTGCCTATTTCGATTCTTTGGGGAACGGTATAGGAAACGTCGGTTCCGTTTTGAATATAGGTTTGCTCGCCGTTGGTG
>JAZSDB010000074.1:0-2098 GCA_045530975.1 Eubacteriales bacterium | reverse complement strand
ATCTGCTGATATTTATGAAAACTGGACCGACGTTTCCGGCTTTTTGATGTGCGACCCTCGCATTGTTGAAAACCCTCATCCCATCAAGGTTGTAACCTACCGTGAGCTTAGAGAGCTTTCCTATATGGGCGCATCAGTGCTTCACGAGGACAGCATTTTCCCCGTAAAGCTTGCAGGTATTCCCATAAACATCCGCAATACAAACCGTCCTCAGGATGCAGGTACTCTCATTCTTACCTCCGCAGAGGGCTATACCACCGATGATATTATCACAGGTATCGCAGGTAAGAAGGGCTTTGCGGCTATCCGTATTGAAAAGGATATGATGAATCAGGAATTGGGCTTCGGTATGCGTGTTCTCAAGGCCTTTTCCGACCTTGGCGTTCAGTTCGAGCACCTTCCTTCCGGTATCGATACAATGAGCGTTATAGTCAGCCAGGCAGATATTGAAGGCAGAGAGGATGTTATCCGTTCCGCAATCCAAGCAGCTGTCGATCCCGACCATATCGACATTTTGAAGGACCTCAGTCTTGTGGCGGTAGTTGGTAGAAATATGGCAGGTATGCCCGGTACTGCGGCCCGCATTTTTGCATCTCTTGCAAAGGCAGGCATAAATATCCGTATGATCGATCAGGGAAGCAGTGAACTTAATATCATCATCGCTGTTGATTCCTCTTCCTTCAACGGCGCAATAAAGGCCATTTATTCCGAATTTTGCGGTTGATATGGATTATATCACAGTCAAAAGTCATTCCAGCTACACCTTTGTAGAAAAAAAAAGCGAATTTATCGGGTACTGCGCCCCTGTAAAAACCGAGGAAGAAGCCGTTGCCTTTGTAAATTCAATCAAAAAGAAGCATTCCGATGCAAGACATAATTGCTATGCCTATGTGCTTCGTGAGGGCTTTGCCTCCCGTTATTCCGATGACGGAGAGCCCCACGGCACGGCAGGTATGCCCATTCTGGACGCCATACGAAAAGCCGGCATAACCGATGTGGCTGTAGTTGTCACCCGTTATTTTGGCGGCATACTTTTGGGCACAGGCGGTCTTGTCCGTGCTTATACGGCCGCTGCGGTGGGTGCTATAAAAGAAGCAGGCATTGCTGAGGTTGGCACCTTCTCCCTTTTAAGGGTAAAGGCAAATTATTCCGATTATCAAAAATTGATGCCCCTGGTTTCTGCCGTAAACGCAAAAACCGAGGAAAGCGATTTCGGCACCGATGTAGTTATGGTGCTGTCGGTAAGGGATAACCTCGCAAAGGGCTTTATGGCCGATATAATTGAATCGACAAACGGACGTGTTTCCGCTGAGATAGTGGGCAAAAAACAGGATTTTGTATAAAAAACAGGTAGCTTAGTTAATGCTAAGCTACCTTTTCTGTTTATGAAAAATTATTCATTTTCTCCGATGGTGTATTCATTGCTGTTGATTACGATGGTATCGTCGTCGAGCCAATGAACAGAAGCCGTCTGTGCCTCGTGCTCCTCACCGCTGTAAACCAAAACCTCTTTGTAGGAATAGCATCCAATTAAAACCTTGGCTTTGGGTTCGGTATGACGTACAGTAATTTCGGTTTTGTCCCCCAGAATTGCACCAACCGTGCAAATGTCTGCGGCCAAATGTCCGTCGGGAGATTCTATGGTTTCATTAACGGTTTTGGTATTTATCAGCCCGCCTATAACATTTACCACCAAGAAGAGTCCCACGAAAGCAAGGGCAAGTAACACGGAAAATACTGCCGATGCTGCCTTGAAGCCGCTGTCGGGTACAAACTTCAGATAGATTATAAAGGCGCAAACCGTCCATATTACCGACATAATAACTGCGGCAATGCTGTCGCTGTTTACAAAATACAGTGCATTCAGCAGAGCAACGGGAGTTAACAAGTTGCCGAAAATGGTTTCGGTCCTGCCGAATTCTGCCTTCATATAATACAAAGCTACCACTGCGCCAATGGATAAAACCGTTTGTATAATGGGAATAACCAACTGGCTGTACAGGATAAAATCGTAACCCGTAAGCATGGCAATAAGCTCCATAATGGGCACTATTGCAAGGAACGAGCACAAAACAATGGGAATAACCAGGCATGCAAT
>JAZSDB010000159.1:0-1856 GCA_045530975.1 Eubacteriales bacterium | reverse complement strand
AGCTTGCTCTCTTTGTCTGGCTGTCCTCCAAGCCGATGGAGGAGCGGAGTGCCTCGATGTCGCTGACCTTAAAGGAAAAGGCCTTGTCTTGATCGATAAGGAGCTGTAAAGAAGCATCGTCGATGTCCTCGTAGGTTACGGTGCCGTTGTAATCGTAAACGGTGGGGTCGGCAAGACCTACAAATACCACACTGTCGCCGCGGTTTTTAATATCGCCTGCGAACTGAGTGTTGCAAACGGTGTTTGCCAAAAGGTTGTCCTCGTTGGTGCGGAGAATTTCCGCGCTGATAATTTTTTCAATGCTGTTGTAATTTGCCATAATTCCTCCTGTAAAATAATATGAAATCTTTTGGGAAAGGGTTTAAAATCAACCGAATTTCCAGTTTTTCATTGCCTTTAAGATGTTTTTGTAATTGCTCTTCACATCTTTGCCGCTCATCTTTTCCACCTGCTCCTTGGTGTATACGGGCTCGGTGGCACCGTCGGAGCCCACTGCGGCACCGCTTTCCGAATTTCTGCTGTTTACGCTGTCGGCATGACTGTTCAAGCGTTCCTGCTCGATGAGATAAAGGGCGTAGGCGTGGGAAAGGGAAGTGCCCATTCCAACCTCCTGCCAAACCTCTGCGGGGATGCTTTCGGGAGCCACCTGAGGGAAAAGCTCTCTGAAACGACGGATTTCCGCCAAGCCCTCCTCCTCGTTCTGCTTCAATCTCTCCTGACGTCTGAGCTCCTTTTTGCTTTCTCTTGCACTTAAAAGCTCCTGTGCGATTTCCTCGGGAATGCCCTCAAGGTCGGGCAGGGGAGTATCGAAGGTTTCCTCAATCTGCTCCATAAATCGGTCAATTCTCATACCTGCCTTGTCGGCAAGGTCGTAAAGAGTGTCAAGAATTTGCTCGTTGTTAATTCTCTTCAATGGTCAAATTTCCTTTCTGTGCCTCCTCAAGGGCACGTATTTCTTCAATAAGCTTGTCCTTATCGCTTATCAGTCCGTCGGGCAATCTTTCAAGATACTGCACCGTGCTTATGCGGTTAAGCTTCAAAAGCCCGTCGAGAGTGTTCAGCGATGAAATTTCGCTCCAATAGCTGCTGGCACCCACGTCCACCCTGCAAGCGAAAATGCTGTCACGGAAGGAGGACAGAGAAAACTGCTCATATCGCTCCCTGCCGTCGGAAAGCATTGCCACCATACGTCTGTCGTCGTAATAGGTGAACATAAAATCAAGCCAAATCAGTCCGATGTCCTCCACAAATTGGTACAGACTGCGCTTAACGTTCTCCAAGGGTACGGCGGAGGTGTTCTGCAGGGCAAGAATGGCGCTGGTGTTGTCGGGGTTTACATCACCCAATGCGGCATCGGTGGCACCTAAAAATTCCTTGGTGTGGGAAATGGCCAGATTAAGCACATCCAGCATCCCCGATTGCATCTGACCGGGGGAGAGAACCTTTGCCACGTTGTCCACGGGACCGTTCACCCCGATGGCCTCGCCCACTCGGTCCGACCAGCCGTCAAGCAGGGTTGCATCGTAAACCACCTTTGAAAAGGCGGTGTCCATCATGTGCTTCATCACCATGGCAAAGCCCTTGTTGATGAAAATCTGGTTGTCAATCAACCCTGTGGCCACGGCCTGCCCGTGCCAGCTGTTCTTGATGGTGCTCCAATTGAAAAAGGCCACGGGATAGAGGGTAAGACGGGTATCGGTGGTGTCCTTTATAACGGCGTTCTTCACCGATTTTCTGTAAAGAACCCTGCCGTGCTCATCCTTCCACAGCTTTATAAGGGAAATGCACTTGGTTCCCTCCAGCTCTATCCTTGCCATATCACCGGAAGTCGGAGGCCAAGCGGTCTTAGGAAGACA
>JAZSDB010000046.1:0-2613 GCA_045530975.1 Eubacteriales bacterium | reverse complement strand
GGCTCATGTCTCCAGAAAATATAGGATTTTTATTATATAAAAAAGGACTTCAAACGAAGTCCTTTTTGTTTTCGAATTTTGAGAGAGTGGGTGACCTCACCGATATCGCAGTGAAAGTTTTACAAATTTGTTGCTCACTACTCCGCGAGGGTTAAAAAATTATTTTTCGGGGCGATAGAAATAGAGAAATCCCAAATATTCGCAAACGTCGGTTCTGTTGTCGCTGCCTGCGGTGGTGGCTCTTTTAACCACGTTTCCACAATCGTCATAAGTGTATTCCACTATGGATTTACGTTCTGTATCCTCATCACGATTAGTGCGGTTTTCCTTTATTTTCAAGCCCTTTTCGTTATAGGTGAATTCATAGACATATCCCTCGTCTATTTTGCCGCTTTTATGGGTATATGCCTTTTTCACCTCGCGGTTTTCGCTATCGTAGGTATATTCATACCATTTTTCGCTATTGCCGCCATTCTCCCAGCGGTATTCCTTTATAAGGTTTCCGTTGGCATCGAAGGTATATTCAAAACGATATCTGGCCATATCGAAATCGCTTTCGTAAACCTCTGAAACAAGGCGGTTTTCGCTATCGTAGGTATAGATGATTTTGTCCCTGCCATCCATACACTCTTCCACCAAATTACCCTTTTCATCATAGGCATAGGTAACCTCTTCCCCAAAGGGGTCGTCGCCCTTTTTATAGGTCATTCTGCCCTGATCGTCATATTTATAAGTGAATTCGGTTTCATGTAAAAACTGACCGTCGGAAATGGTTTTATAATACACCACGTTGTCGTGATCGTCATATTGAGTTTCGTAAACATAGGTTTCTTTTCTGCCGTTGGAGTTTGTCTGAATATGTTCGCGCTTTATCTCTCTGCCCTTGTCGTCATAGGTGTAATTTAGGTCTATGGTGTAGGATTCAAAAATCTCTTTAACCGAAAGAACGTTATTGTTTTCGTCATAGGTATATTCAAGGATTTTCGAACCGTTATCCTCGTAAACAAGGTTTCCCCTTTCATCATAGCGGCGTTTAGTGCTTCTCAGTATAGACTCGGGAGATTGTTCGTCGAAATATGAAATCTCTTCTGTGCTGACCACTATAAAATCTGAAAGCATTTCCTTCGCTTCGCTATCGGTAGATAAGAAAAGGGTTTTATAAGCTTCCTTCACGTCGCCCAATTCGATAAGAGAAAGGGCTTTTTTAACGTCGGAAGAAGTGGTTTCGCCACCGCTTTCGGTTTGGGAAGCGTTGGAGGAAGTATCTCCGTCCTTGCAAGCACAAAGAGAAACTAAAATCAACAGGGCTAAAAACAAGGAAACTATTTTTTTCATAATTTTCTCCTCTATTCACCTAATTTTCGCTAAAATTTCTTCAAAATGCCTTTTATTTTAATGTTTTTTCCAGAGCTTGTGCATATTTTACAGCGGCCATTGCATCGGGACCGTAGAAATCGGCACCCATGCTCTTTGCATATTCTGCGGTAAGCACCGCACCGCCCACCATTATTTTTGTTTTGGGGGAACGGCTGCGAAGAAGCTCCACGGTTTCTACCATAGCAGGTACGGTGGTGGTCATAAGCGCACTCAAGCCCACCAAAGGCGCACCGCTTTCCTCAACGGCGGAAAGGACTTTTTCGGGAGCAACATCCTTGCCCAAATCGATAACGTCAAAGCCGTAATTGGAAAGGAGAGTGGCCACAATATTTTTACCTATATCGTGAATATCGCCCTGCACAGTAGCGATAACTATTTTCATTCCCTTTTCCCTCTCACCTGCGGAAAGGGCCTCGTTTACCGCCTTGAATGCCGATTTTGCCGCCTCGGCACCGCCAAGCAAGCGAGGGAGGAAGAGGGTTTTCTTTTCGTAACCGTCGCCCAGCGCATTTAATGCGGGAACAAGGTCTTCCTCTATTATCGCAAGGGGCTTTTTGATGGCCAAAAGCTTTTGAGCGCCCTCAAAGGCCTTTGCGGGGAGTCCCAGAAATACGGCATCGAAAAGGGACATTTCCTTTTTATCGCTGACCGCAGTATCCTCTTGGGAGGCATCCTTGTCAAAGCTGAAATGGGGGTTTGGATTTTCCTCTGCCAAAACCAGCTTCATATTTTCGGAGGCGGGGTTCATAATCGCACCGCTTAAACCTCTTGCCACGGCGGCAGAGAGGAAGGAGGCATTTATGGTTTCACGGTTGGGCATACCAAAGGAAATATTGGAAACACCCAAAACCGTCATACGTCCGTCATGTGTGAGCTTTTCCACACATTCCAGAGTTTTGTCGCCGCTTTTTTCATCGGTGGCCACCGTCATTGTAAGAGCATCGAAAAGGAAGTTGGGGGTTATGCCCATTTCCTCGGCTCTTTGGCAAATGCGGTCGGCTATGGCAAGACGTCCCTCGGGGCTGTCGGAGATACCCTGCTCATCCAAAAGCAGTCCCACGCAGGCGGTGCCGTATTTTTTTACTATGGGAAGGATTGCCGAAAGGTTTTCCTCCTTGCCGTTAACCGAATTTATAATAGGAATTCCGTTGTAAACCCTTGCGGCGGCCGAAAGAGCCATCGGGTTTGCGGAATCCAGCTGCAAGGGCAGGTCGGTAACTCTTTGAAGAGCAAGCA
>JAZSDB010000088.1:0-1659 GCA_045530975.1 Eubacteriales bacterium | reverse complement strand
CTTCGGGATGTACACTAACGATAAACTGCTCTACGGCAGGTATTATATAGCTCTTTTCGCCTTCAACAAAATAAATATCGGAGGCAACGCCCTCCTCTATTCGCTTCAAAGTGCCGATGGTTTCGCCGGTTGAGTAGTCCTTTACGGGAGCGCCGATAAGGTCGTCATTATAGAATACTCCCTCGGGAAGCTCTATATCCTCCCTGTCGAAATATACTATTCTGCCCGTAAGACGGGCGGCGGTTTCACGGTCCTCGTAGCCAACAAAGGTTACGGTGCCAACGGTTTCTCGGAAGGACTTAACTTCCAGCGGTGTATTCCCATGGGAATCCAAATAAAGGTACTTCACGCCCGAAAGAAAGTCGATGCCGTCGCACCAACAGTCAAAACGCAGCTCGCCCTTCAGTCCGCGGGGAGAATTAATCCTTCCTGCTTCAAGAAAACGTTTCATAGGAACTATATAATATCAACAATTACCCGTTTGTTCTCTCGGGTAGCCGCCGCACGCATCACTGTACGGATGCTCTTGGCGATCTTGCCGTCCTTACCGATGACTCTGCCCATATCGTGCTTTGCCACCGACAGCTCGAGAACCACGGTATCACCGCTGACCTTTTCGGTTATAACAACCGAATCGGGATCTTCAACGATGGCCTTTGTGATATCGAGAAGGATTTTTTTCATTAATCCAACACTCCGCTCTTCTTGAGAAGATCTCTAACGGTTTCGGTGGGCTGTGCGCCGTTGCCGATCCACTTCTTTGCCTTTTCGGAATCAACATTGATTTCTGCGGGTTCGGTCATAGGATTGTAGAAACCGATTTCTTCGATAAATCTGCCGTCACGGGGATATCTGGAATCCGCAACAACGATTCTGTAGCAGGGTGCCTTCTTTGCGCCCATTCTTCTGAGTCTGATCTTAACTGCCATTTGAGTTTCCTCCAAAAGTTTAATAATTTTTTATATCAAAATGGGAATTTAAACTTCCCTCTTTTGCCTTTTTTACCCATAAATTGCTTCATGAGCTGTTTTGTCTGCTCGTATTGCTTGAGCAGGCGGTTTACTTCCTCCACAGTGCGTCCGCTGCCTGCCGCTATACGGCGCTTGCGGGAGGAATTGAGCACATCGGGGTGGTTACGCTCATAGGGTGTCATGGAAAGGATAATTGCCTCTGTATGGGCCAATGCCTTTTCATCCAGCTGAACGTTATTAAGTGCCGAGGGCTTCATACCGGGCATCATACCCAGCAGGGATTCCATAGAGCCCATATCCTTTATGGTTGCAAGCTGATCAAGAAAATCGGTAAGAGTGAAGCTCTGCTCACGCAGTCTTTTCTCCATCTCTATGGCCTTTTTCTCATCAATTTGCTGCTCTGCCTTTTCGATAAGGGTGAGCACATCGCCCATACCGAGAATACGGGATGCCATTCTATCGGGATGGAAGGGCTCCAAGCAATCAAGCTTTTCGCCTGTACCGATAAATTTAATGGGCTTGCCCGTGATATATTTTACCGAAAGCGCGGCACCGCCACGGGTATCGCCATCCATTTTGGTGAGGATAACACCGGTAATGTCCAAAAGGTCATTAAAGCTTTTGGCAACATTTACAGCATCCTGACCTGTCATGGCATCTACCACCAAAAGGGTTTCGGTAGGTTGAA
>JAZSDB010000141.1:0-4257 GCA_045530975.1 Eubacteriales bacterium | reverse complement strand
ATAAAAGCTTTTCCTGCATTGCCGATAAATGCAAGCATACCTGCTGTGTTGGGTGGGAAATAGATGTAGATAAAGCAACTCTCGAAAAATATAAATGCCTGTCACATAACTGTGCAAAGGATATAATGGAAAGCATCGATATGAACGGAACCCCTCATTTCAAATTAAAAAAGGGTGACAGATGCCCCCATTTAAAGGAGTCCGGCCTTTGCGATATTGTTTTAAATTTGGGCGATGAATATTTGTGCGATATTTGCCGAGAGCATCCTCGTTTTTATAACAATGGCCATAATGGTAGGGAGGTTGGATTGGGTATGTCCTGCGAAGAGGCCTGCCGTATAATTCTATCCTCAAATAATTATTCTAATTTCATTGAGATTGAAGATATCGAAGATTATATCGCAGAGGATCTTTTCGATGCTGTTACTCTTCGCAAGGAAATATATAATGTGCTTTCTGATGGTGAAATGAGATATGAGCATAAGCTTTTACAGCTTTACAGCCGTTTCGGAGTGCATTTGTTCTTATTAAATGAAACAGATTGGCATAAGATTATATCTTCTCTTGAATATTTGAATCCTTCGCATAAAGATTTGTTTTTAAATTATTCTTCCGACCCAAGCACGCCTGCAGAATATGAAAAAGTTCTTGAACACGCTCTTGCCTATTTTGTGTTTAGACATTGTACCGAGGTATACGATGAAGATGAGTTTTTGGCATCTCTCGGTTTTGCCTTTTTCTGTGAACGTCTGTTGGCATCTCTTTATAAAACACAGGAAACCAGGAGCTGGTCGGATATGGTTAACTTGGCCGTAACTCTGTCCGAGGAAATAGAGTATTCCGAAGAAAATACCTATTGTATCAAATCGGAAATTTTTAATCTTATATAAATATAACTTGCGATTTTACAACTCCATAATAAATATAGTTTTTAATATCATAGGAATATACTTGTTGATTTCCAAATGCTATATTAAGGAGTGCGTAATGAAAAGAAACAAGCAACATTTTAAACTCGTATGTTTTTTGGTAGCGGTTATTATGATAATTACCGCATTCTCTTCCTGCAACGGTAGCGAGAGCTCATCCTCAAATGCTGTCACAAGCTCGGATTTGTCTTCCCAATCCGTAAATGTTTCTGATGAAAGTTCTTTTGCTGTGTCTGATTCCCAATCCACGCCCGACCTTTCCGAAGATATTTCGGATAACGAAAGCTCTTTCGAAGATGATAGCAATGATGTGTCGGATAAGGATGAAACATCAGATACATCAGATACTTCAGAGGATTTACCGCCTGATGAACCGATAGTAGAAAAGGAAGACCGTACAAAGGCCTTCCGTATATCAAGTATTGATGATGTTACGGATAAAGATGGCATACGCTCTTATACTGTTTATGCACCCTATACCGATGAATACACCTTGAGTGGCGAAAATACAACCTCGATAGCTGTTTCTAAAAACGGGAAGGTGATTCAAAGCGGTGAAAAGAAGCTGTCTGTTTCTCTTAAATACAACCAAGCATATACACTTGTTGTTACTACAAGTGACCCCAATTCTGATTTTAAGATAACCACTACCGCAAAAAATCATTTGGTTACACTTCCGTATGATGTTGCTGCACCTGAGGATGTTTCGGACATTTCTCTGAATAACAATACAGGCAATCCTCTTGCTCCCGCAGAAGTAAATTATATTCAACGGGAAGGCGGCACGTATATCTATTCCAACAACCCCGAAATGTTTGGCGCTCAACACGTCGGAAAGGCCTTTATGCGCAATGACGGTTTGAAGGGAGAGGTATATGTAACCTTCGAGCACGCCAACTATTCGGGCAAAAATGCATATCTGGGATATCAATTAAAAAACAATACCGACCATGATGTTTATATTACTATTACAAATGTAGGTTATCAGTGGATCGGTACTTGGTTTGGCCAGCTTGCTTGGTACGATTTTTATAATACCTCTTTCAAATTGCCGGATGATTATTTCACTGCATCAGGTGCTATTTCACCCAAATATTCCGGCTTGGACTATGCCTACAAAAATTATACCCCTCGTGTATATCAGCCCACAACCTACAGATTGCCCGCAGGCGAGTATTTTTGGGTAATGGGCGGCACAAGCTCGGATGCCTACCGTAATATCAATGTTGATAAATCAGCAAATCATTTTGTAAATCCCGTTCGCTGCGCCAACGGCAATGTTAAGTTTACGGTTACAGGCGGAGAAGTAAGCGGAACAATGTATTGCTATACCGACCCTTCTCAAATTAAAAATGATCCCAAACCTCTGGGCTATGTGGGCGGTAATTATGCACAGCAGTATTCCGGTATAGCTCATCACCACGGTGTAATAGATAATTATATGTCTTGGACCTTTAATGACAATGTTGGCTCAGGGATGCTTCCTGTTACCTTTACCAATTATTACAATGCCAATGTTCCTGCAAAAACTACACCCTATGCAGATTATAACAGTACACCCCATACCGTTTCAAAATCCAATACATGGATGACTCATTTAAATCCTCAAAACGACCATCGTGCAGTTGGAATGGATATGGTAGAATTTATATGGCACGATTCCTTTGGCAGGGAAGTTGTTATAGATAATAATCACGCCGATGCTTCAGGCGCTCCTGCCAATACTGCAAACTGGATGATAGAATATCAGGATCATTTTACATTTGTAAATCAGGGAGATAAGGACAGAAAGGTCACTCTCCACCTCCGTGACCACGGAACCCTTGCCATTCTTGTTCGTGAAAGTAAAAGCGGTAAGGTTCTTTCTGCGGACTATACAGCAGGTCTTGGTGCAAACGGAACCGCATTCAGTAATTACCAATATGAAATTACAATTCCTGCCCATTCCGTAAAGCAGATTACGCTTGATTATTTGCTTGTTGCCTGCTCCTACGGCAGCGTTAATCACGCAGTAGCATTAAAATAACTCATAAAAATACCGTCCTTATATGGGCGGTATTTTTTGCGAATTTTTGAATTAAATGAGAAATTATGTTGACAAAGCACGAAATCGTGTTATAATGCTAATATGCTAATGTGCATAATACATATTTAAAGGAGTACATCATGATTTACAAGGCAGTTCCCGGTCCCAAGGTTATTTCCGTTAGCGACGGCAATTACAACAGCGCTACCTCCAGCTTCGCTTCTCTTATCAACTCCGAAGCAGTTGACGGTTGGAAGTTCCATTCTATGGAAACCATCACTATCCAGGAAAAGGTTGGTTGTGCTCTCAATCAGCAGGTTGTTAACACCAATATCTATATGCTTATTTTCAGCAAGGAACAATAATTTTTGAATAATCTTCCCGAAAATAACACAAGCTTTAATCATATTCCATCGCAGGATGAGCTTTTAGGCGTTTATTTCGATAGCGCTCGAAGTGACCCTCGCTCGCCGTTATACGAGCGAAAGCTTGTAAAACCCAAACTGCATATTTTTCGTGTGCTGTTTTTCCTTTTGGCAGTGTCTGTATTAACGGCAGGGATATTTGTTTCTGTATTCCTCTGCTCGGGTTCTGTGTTGCATTCTGTTCTTTTATCAGCTTTGTTTTTGTTGGTTGTTTTTATTTGCTTTGCCAAGCATATTGTTATCTGGCTGGTTAAGCTTTATCAGAACATTGCGCCTGCAAAAGTCAGAAATAAGTGCAGATTTGAACCGTCTTGTTCTCAATATATGATATTGTCGCTGGAAAAATATGGATTTTGCAAGGGGTTAAGAAAGGGCTTTGCCCGTTGGCGTAAATGTAAACCACCCAACGGCGGAATTGATTATCCCTGATTTTAATTAAAAAAGAAGCTAATTTGTCATAGGACAGAGGAGCTTCTTTTTTATTGACTCAGCTTTATTTTTGAGCTATAATACATAGAGAACGGGGGAATAAGGGTATGAAAATAATTGTGCTGTCCGAAAATACATCTGTAAATAATGAGTGCCTTTCCGAACACGGCCTTTCTCTTTATATAGAAACCGACGGACTGAAGATTTTGTTTGATATGGGTCAAAGCGATTTGTTTCTTCGTAATGCCGAGAAGCTTAATGTGGACATATCCTCTGTGGACCTTGCCGTTATTTCTCACGGTCACTATGATCACGGTGGCGGCTTGAGGTATTTTTTACAAGCTAACAGCAAGGCACCGGTTTATATTAATAAGAATGCCTTTGGAAGCTATTACAACGGGACTGAAAAGTATATAGGGTTGGATTTATCGCTGTCGGATAATCCTCG
>JAZSDB010000179.1:0-4119 GCA_045530975.1 Eubacteriales bacterium | reverse complement strand
AAAAAGCTCACCTCTCTTTGGGCAATTTCAGCGTCCATTATATACGCCTGTGTTTATTTACCTATAATTATAAATAAAATTATATATATTTTCAAGTGTAAATTTAAAAAGAGAGCCCGTGGGCTCTCTTTTTAAGTTATTTAACTGTAATAGTAACTTCGCAGGGATCAGACCAGCCAAGGTATTCGCTGTAAGAGAAGCTGAACTTCACTTCGCCGGTATAATCGGTTTCGGGATAGTAATTGAATGTTCCATCGTTGTTCATGGTAACCGAACCGTGATCGGGAACAATATTGGTCTTGAAGAGACGCATTTTATCGTCGAGCTTAAGATCAACAGTTAAAGGTGTATTCATTTCAGCTGTATAGCTAAGGTTATTAATTACATCCGGCTGATATTTAATATCACCTTTAATAAAGTGGTATGTTTGGTCGTAAACAGTACGTGCCATAGTTGAAGATGAATATGCAGCATCACGGATAGTAGTTACACTTTGATAATACATAATAATGCAATCATCCATATAGCCGAATTCAACACCACCGGCAATATACTCCATGTATTTTTTGAAGAACAGTTCTTTTGACAACACGTCTTCAAAGAGCTCCATTTCGAGACCCATACCATAGAGTGCTGTAAGATTTGCACAGTTTTCTACATTGCTATAAGGAGCTTCGGCGGTAAATACATAGTTGGGCTGCATAACAGCGGCATCAAAGCCATATTCTGCCCATTCACTATAACCGTTAGCAGTAAAATAAGGAATCCAAATGAAATCTCTGTCTAATTTATGAACATAGTCGGATATATCATTAAGCATTTGCTTGCTTTCGGGATCATCCTTTTCGATGGTTTCATGCCACCAGTAATATGCAACCAGCTCGATGTTTTCGAAATTCTGTTCATTAAAACGCTTTTCGGTTTCATCAATGAACCATTTAAGTGCTTTTATACGATTGTTGTATACAGAAAAATCTTCAGATACGCCATCACCGTCAACATCGCCAAAATTCTTCATATCGATATTGGGATAATACAGTGTAACAGCTACCTTATATTTGTAGTCTTTATCAAGATTGAGCTCGGATTTAACCTGTCCTACGGCAGATTCCAATGCCATTATGTTCATATCTGTCTTGAACAGATCATCAATAACAAATTGCCAGTCAGACATTACGCTGTCTTTGTAAGGCAGACCGCCGCTAGGTACCTTTGAGTTCTGCAACAGGAACAAAATGCTATCGAACATAATATCCTGTGCCTTGCCGTTTTCATCAAGATAAGCAACATAAGGGAGAATGCTTTCAACATCATATCCTTCTGTGGTATGGCTATGATAAAGCAAGCAGAGGTCCTTAGCACCATTCATTACATCTTCGGAAGGTTTAATTCTTTCGCCCTCAAAGAGGTATTTCTTGGGCAAACCGGATTTAGATGGAGTAGAAGCGCCGGAAGAACTCTTGGTACCGTATACTTCGAGCTCATCGCAACCGCACCAGCCCTTAACATCAAAGCTGAATACGACGTATCTTGCCTGAACCTTACGGGAAAGCTTAAGAGTGCCTCTTGCAAGCGCAGGATCTGCCTCGCCTTCCAATTTAATTTCGCCGGCTTCATACCAATCTTTACCGTTGTTAGAGAGGAAAACAAGCACCTTGCTGGGTTTGTTTACTGCCCATTCGGTTTGATGAGTAAAGCTTGCCGTAAACTTATCAACTGCAGAAATATTCTCAAGGTCATAAATAACCTTTCGACCGCCACCGTCATTAAACTTGAAGAACATATTATTGTGAATGCCGGTGTCCTTAGCAAATTTGCCATCTGTCATTAATTTGGAAGTAACTACAGTATTATATTCATAATTTGATTTGCTGGGATCGCTGGAAGCGAGAATTTGCTGTGTTTTGCCTGCAATAAGGTTTTCGTATGAAGAGCCCTGGCCGCTCTTCCAGCTACCGTCATCTGTTTCTATCACAATGCTGGGATAAAGGCCAATGTTAGTTTTTTCTCTGTAAGAATACACAGCGAGCTCTTCAACCATATGAAGCTTACTGTCGGTGGACATAAATACAAATTCAATATATCTCGCCTTAATAGTCTTATTCAAAGGGAGTGAAAATGTATAACTGCCGTTACCGATTACAGTATTACCGTAGAGTATACCTAAAGTAGTAGATTTGTTGCTTGCATCGATAGCATTAATCTTAACAGCGACAGGAAGATAGATCTTCGTAGCTGTATTTACAAAAAACGAAGCTTCTACCGCTGCAATGTCTGCAATATCTCTTCCCAGGTCAACTTTTGCGGTTACTTCCTGATTGCCTTCAAAGCCAACCCAGGTATCACCTTCATAGTAACCTGTAAGAATACCATCGGTAAGCTTTTTACCGTTGTCCTTGTACATATCAAGGGGCTTGCAGCTCAATGTATATTTAGCACCTTCGGAAATGAGGGTTTTAACTAAATCTCTATTGATATCATTGCCGTTGTTGGGAGCAGAAACAGCACCCAAAGTCTGATATGCATTAGTTACGGCGTCCACATATGCAACACCGCCACCGTTACCATCAACATCTGCAATGACCTGAACCTCATCGATAAACATCCAGGCAGAGGATGCTCTCATAGTAAAACGTACATATCGTGCGTTTGCATATTTTTTAAGAGTAAGGACCGCTTCTTTAACAGTTCCTTCGACAAATTCGGGTTGAATTAAAAGACCTTTGTTAACCCAAATTTTTCCGTCAACAGAAAGTCGTGCGGTAATACCACCGGGAGCGGCACAACCGGCCTGTGTAGACGCAAGGTAACCAACTTTGAACTGATAAATCTTGTCGCAGGTATAACCGAGGTCGATATCAATATTTATAGTGCCATCACTTAAAGAATATCCTACGAAAGAAGAATCGCTATATGTGGCACTCTCAGGGAAAACACGCATACCGTCTGTAAGCTCTGCACCGTAACTATCGGGATAACTCTCGGGTGTTACGTTACAGGTATAGGAAGCGCCCTCAGAGATTACTGTGGCTTTGGGCGAATCCGAAACAGAGATATTTGTATTTACCCCTACAATTTTGTTATCTTCAGAATTTTCCGAGGAGGTAGCAGAGCTATCATCGGAAAGCGAGGATGTAGTTGAATTGTCGCCGCACGCGGCAGCAAAGACGGAAAACAATAAAACTACCGATAAAAGTAAAGCTATCTTTTTCATATAATCCTTCCCCTATATAATTTTTATAATTATAACATGAAAATTATCTTTTGTCACTATATTTATGGAAAAAATATAAAAAAGCGCACTGTAAAAGTGCGCTTTAAAATCTTAGCCGTTATTTTCTTCCAAATAATTAACAACGTCACCAACGGTAAGCAAGGTAGGAAGAACCTCTTCGTCGAAAACAACGTTGAATCTTTCTTCGCAGAGAACTACTAAGTCTGCAAGCTCCAACGAGTTGAAACCGAGATCGTTCATAAATTCCGCTTCAAGAGTGATAAGATCCGCAGAAATATCCATCTCTTCGATTAATAAATCTTTAACTTTTGTAAACATAAAATACCCCTTATGAAAGTTTATATCTTATAATTTTTTTGGTTGTGGTTTTCTCAAATTCATTCTTCCTGATTTCAATATTTCTAATTTGTTTAAAGGAAGGCAGAATCTTATTGATTTTACTAATCTCAGAACGAATTGCATTAATAATTTCATTGTTATCTGCACCGGCAAAACAATCATAATCGGGATATACCAAAGCAGTAAGAACCACTTCCCCGTCGTCTTTGGTTCTGCCTATAACAACGACCTCTTTGATAATTTCAATTCGTTCGAGATATTCTTCAATTTCTTCAGGATATACATTTTTACCGTTATTTAGAACAATTATATTCTTTTTACGGCCTGTAATGAACAAAAATCCGTCTTCATCGAGATAACCGTAGTCGCCGGTACGGAAATATCCCTCTTCATTAAATGCCAAAGCGGTTGCTTCCTCATTCTTATAATAGCCAAGCATTACATGCTTACCTTTTACACAGATTTCTCCGATTTCTCCGGGAGGGACATCGTATTCAATTCCCTTCTCATCGGAAACAATCTTCACACGGCTGTTAGGAATAGGA
>JAZSDB010000167.1:0-2654 GCA_045530975.1 Eubacteriales bacterium | reverse complement strand
TCCGCATTATAATGCAGTTTATTATAATAACACCCTTTCAGGCAGTTGTCAAGGTATTTTTGCGAAAAATCTATTAAATTTTAACATTTTTTCTGTGTCCATCCCTGATTTTTGTATTTTTTATATTGAAATCCGTCTTCTGCGGGTTTATTATATAATAAATAAGGTAGAAAGGGGCTTTGACATGGCCAGATCCTCCAATCAAAAGATAAAGCTTTCGGTTTTGCGCTCGGTTTTGATGGAACGTACCTCACCGGGGCACCCTATGACAATGAAGGAAATAATCGAGGCCCTTGCCGCCAACGGTGTCCGCGCAGAGCGTAAAAGCATTTACAATGACATCGAAACCCTGCGTACCTTGGGCACAGACATACAAACGGTCCGTGACAAAACCGTGGGATACTATGTGGCATCAAGAGAATTTGAAATAGGAGAACTTAAGCTTTTGGTGGACGCGGTGTCCTCCTCCCGCTTTATTCCCGAAGACCGCAGTAAGCTTTTAATCAAAAAGCTTACCTCTCTCACCGACGAAAGGCACAGAAGCTCCCTTAACCGCTCGGTGTTTGTATCGGGGCGTGCCAACAGAGTCGATGAGGACGTCCTGCGAAACGTGGACAGAATTCACGAAGCAATAGACAACGACGTGAACATTTCCTTCTCCTATTTTTCCTGGACCCCCAAAAAGGAAAAGGAATTGCGCCGCAACGGACAGAAATATTTAATCAGTCCCTGGGCGCTTATCTGGGATGACGGCAATTATTATCTTCTGGGATACGATACCGAAAGCGCATCTCTGCGTCACTACCGCATAGATAAAATGATAGGCGTGGAGCTCACAGAGGAGAAGCGAAGCGGAAAAGAGGAATACAAAAGCTTTGACATAAAATCATACTCCGGCGCCATATTCGGAATGTTCGGCGGCGAAAAGCAGAAGGTTCGTCTGCGCTGTGCCAACCGCCTGTCCAACACCATGCTGGACCGTTTTGGCAAGGACACAGTAATTCTGAATGACGGAGATTACTTTCTGATAACCGTAAATATTGTTCCCAGCCCCGTATTTTTGGGATGGGTGCTGTCCTTTGGCGGAGAGGTAGAGATTGTATCTCCCCAAGAGGTGGCAGACCAGCTGAAGGAATTGCTGGGAAATTTTTAGATAGATTTAAGAAAAGGGTTTATAATAGAAAAAGCGGAAAGGAGGGTAACCGTGCAGGACATATATATTTTCAGACGGGTGGAAAAGAAACACCTTATTTCCGCCGCCCAGAAGGAAGCTCTGCTGGCAGATATCGGGCAACGGCTTACTCCCGACGAGCACGGAATCAGCACCGTTTCCAACCTATACATAGACACACCCGATTTCCGTCTTATCCGCAATTCCATTGATGCGACGGCCTACAAAGAAAAGCTGAGGTTACGCTCCTACGGCATACCGCAGCCCGAGGACAAGGTTTTCCTTGAAATAAAAAAGAAGTTCAAGGGTGTGGTGTACAAGCGGAGGATTTCGCTTTCTCTGGCCGATGCCTATGCCTATCTTTACGAGGAAAAGAAGCCCGAGGACTCGCAAATAATGAATGAAATACAGTATACCATGGAGTTTTATAATTTTCCCAAGCCGAAAATGGCTGTTTTTTATGAGCGTGAAGCATTTTTTGCAAAGGATAACCCTTCCCTGCGATTAACCTTTGACCGCAACATACGTTACCGAGAGGATAATCTTCATTTGGAGAACGGTACCGCAGGAAAGGAAATCATCGACAGGGAAAAATATGTGCTTGAGGTTAAAACCGACGAGGCAATGCCGATTTGGCTGGCTCGAGCTCTTGAAAAAGCGGGAATTTTCCCCCGTTCCTTCTCGAAATACGGCATTTCCTACCGTATGAGCACTACCGAGAATCCCCTGCCCTACAATATTTATCTTAAAGGAGAAGAAAAAGATGTCTGCGTTGTTTGAAAGTGTAATATCTGTTGAAGAGGGCATTTCCGCCACATCCTTCGGCATTTGTCTTGTTGCCGCCTTTCTTTGCGGCATTATCTGCGCCTTTGCCGCATCCGTAAAAACAGAAAGCTCCAAAAGCTTTCTCACCTCACTTATTGTTCTTCCCATGATCGTATCCACTGTTATTACAATGGTAAACGGCAATATCGGCACAGGTGTGGCAGTAATGGGCGCCTTTTCCCTTATACGCTTTCGTTCGGTGCCCGGCAAGGCAAAGGACATTGCGGTGATTTTTCTGTCTATGGCGGCAGGTCTTGCCTGCTCCGGCGGATATGTAGCCATCGCATTACTCTTCACCCTTATCGTGGCGGCAGTTTTGATTGCTCTTGCATATATTCCTTACGGCGACGACAACAAAACCGAGCTTTCCATCACCGTACCCGAAACGCTCTGCTACAACGACGCCTTTAACGACATCCTGCAGAAATACACCCACAGCTACCGCTTGGTACGTACCAAAACCGCCAGCATGGGCGCTTTGTTCAAGCTGACATACAGAATAGAAATGAAAAATCCCGCCGACACGCAGAAATTTATTAATGAGCTCCGTTGCCGCAACGGCAATCTGGAAATAGTGATTTCCTATGTTACCGAAGGGGGCGACGAGCTTTGAGTAAATCAAAAACCCTTGTTTCTCTGCTTTTGACAGCACTTTTAC
>JAZSDB010000196.1:0-7211 GCA_045530975.1 Eubacteriales bacterium | reverse complement strand
CGAAGTGACCGTAAGCAGCAAGATTTCTGTAAATGGGCTTTCTGAGGTCGAGAGTTTCGATGATAGCGGCAGGACGGAGGTCGAATACCTCGTTTACGATTTCTGCCAAGCGCTCATCGGAAACCTTGCCGGTGCCGTTAGTGTTGATAAGTACGGAAAGAGGTCTTGCAACGCCGATAGCGTAAGCAATCTGAACCTCGCATCTTTCGGCAGCGCCTGCAGCTACGATGTTCTTTGCAACGTAACGTGCCATATATGCAGCAGAACGGTCAACCTTTGTGGGGTCCTTACCGGAGAATGCGCCGCCGCCGTGGGAAGCATATCCGCCGTAGGTGTCAACAATAATCTTACGACCGGTCAAGCCGCTGTCGCCGTGGGGGCCGCCCACAACAAAACGTCCGGTGGGGTTAACGTAAATCTTGGTGTTTTTATCCATGTATTCTGCAGGAACAGAGGGAATAATAACCTCACGGATAATATCTTCTCTGATCTGCTCAAGAGTGATTTCTTCTGCGTGCTGAGAGGAAACAACGATAGCGTCAACACGAACGGGCTTGTTGTCCTCGTATTCAACGGTAACCTGAGTTTTGCCGTCTGCACGGAGGTAGGGAAGTGTACCGTTCTTGCGAACCTCGGAAAGACGCTTGGACATATGCTGTGCCAAAGAAATGGGCATAGGCATCAATTCGGGGGTTTCATTGCAGGCAAAGCCGAAAACCATACCCTGGTCGCCTGCGCCGGTGTCCTTATCATCCTTCATTTCGCCGCTCTTTGCTTCAAGCGCCTTGTCAACACCCATAGCGATGTCGGGGGACTGACCGTGGATGGCGGTAATAATACCGCAGGTATTGCAATCAAAGCCCTTGTCGCTGTGGTCGTAACCGATTTCACGTACGGTATCACGTGCGATAGACTGGAAATCGGGCTTTGCGGTAGTGGTGATTTCACCCATAACAAGAATCAAACCGGTGGTACAAGCGGTTTCGCAGGCAACACGTGCCATAGGATCCTCAGCAAGGATGGCATCGAGAACCGCATCGGAAATCTGGTCACAAATTTTATCGGGATGTCCTTCTGTTACCGATTCGCTGGTAAAAAACTTTCTCATTTCAAATCTCTCCTTTTATTTATATAGTAAAAATAAAAACGCTCTTTGACAGATGTATCAAAGGGCGTAATTTACAAACTCTTTTCTACATCTCATCTTTCGATATAAATCGCTGAATTGACACCTTGCGTAAAGTAGGTTGTCGTGGGTTCATCGGGCAGCTCCCTCCACCACTCTTGATAAGATTGTACATTTATATTATCACGGCTTTTTCGTTATGTCAATACGGATACAATATTTTTTAGGAAAAACGTCAAAAAAATATTGAAAAAAGTTGAAAAAGACTATTGACAAAGCATTTTTAATCTGTTATACTAATCAAGCTGTCGCGGAAATGCGATGAACATGGCGGAATAGCTCAGTTGGCTAGAGCAATCGGTTCATACCCGATAGGTCGTGGGTTCAAGTCCAACTTCCGCTACCAAATAAGGCCCGTTGGTCAAGCGGTTAAGACACCGCCCTTTCACGGCGGTAACAGGAGTTCGATTCTCCTACGGGTCACCACAGAAACATCCGAACACATTCGGATGTTTCTTTTTTCTTCCGCATAAAATTTTCCTTTACATTAACAATTTATGCCATTTATATCTATTGTATTTTTTGTATAACCGTGGTAATATATGTTAATGGTACAGAAAGGAAGGGAAGCAGATGTTCAGAAGTATTTTCAGTAAATATCTGGCAATATTCACAGCTATATTGGTGTGCTGTATTGCGGCCATTCTTCTTGCCGTTACTTCCCGTATCACCAATGACGCCTATGCGGTCCGCAGAGATGCAATGAGTTCCGCCGCCTGCAGTACGTCTGTTATGATAGAAAATTATATAGAGTCGTACGGCTACAATTCACTTATATCTTCCATAGGCGAAGGAAAAACCATGGAGCAGGTATTGCAGGGAATTTCCGAGCATTCACGTATTCATCTCTATGTTTTTGATGAAAATGGTAAGCTTCTGGGTACCTCTGACATTGAATATAAGCAGGGCGATAAATATATAAGCCAATCTGCCGTCAATGTAATGATTTCTTCGGAGGAAAGCTATGCGGTAAGCACCGTTGACGGTTTTTTCGCTACCACCCGTCTGAATGAATATCATGTTGCCCGCAACCACGGAAAGGCAGTTATCGTTCTTGCCAGCATGGAAAATTACGGGCGTGCGGTTTTTACCACCGAACTGTTTATTGTGGCAACCACCGTATCGCTTTGGGTATTCTTGGCGGCTATGCTTTCTCTCTATGCGGTTTCCCGCCGCACCACGAAGCCACTCAGCCAGATAGTAACTGCGGCGAAAAGCTATGCAAAGGGTCGTTTTGAACAGAGAATAGAGGTTGTAGGTCAGGACGAGGTTGCTGAGCTTGCAACCGCGATAAACGAAATGGCGGAATCGCTTAAGCGTCTGGATGAGGAACGCAATTCCTTCCTCGGCAATGTTTCCCACGATCTTCGCACTCCTATGACAACCATTGCCGGCTTTGTAGAAGGTATTCTGGACGGAACAATTCCGCCCGAAAAGCACGAATATTATCTGAATATAATTTCTCAGGAGGTTCGCCGTCTGTCCAGACTGGTAAACAGTATTCTGGAGGTTTCCCGTATAGAAAGCGGAGCTAACCTTAAATTAGCTGATTTTAACCTTTCCGAGGTTGCAAGACGAGTGCTTATTTCTCTTGAAGCCAAGATAAGCAAGAAAAAAATAGACATAGAGTTTGATACCGGCGACAACGATATTTATGTATATGCCGATGAGGATTCTATTCACCGAGTTATTTTCAATCTTACAGATAATGCAGTTAAGTTCACCCCCGAAAAGGGAAAGATAACTATTAAGCTTTCCGCCTTTTCCGACGGCAGAAAAAACAACCGCAAGGCCAGATTTGTTATTCAAAATACGGGGCAGGGCATACCTAAAGAGGAATTGCCTCACGTTTTTGATAGGTTTTACAAGACCGACCGTTCCCGTGGCTTGGATAAAAGCGGTACCGGACTGGGCTTATATATCGCAAAAACCTCGGTTCTTAACCACGGTGAAGATCTGACTGTGGATTCTGTGGTAGGCGAATATACGGAATTTCGCTTCACCCTGCCTCTTTCTCTGGTTGAGGTTCTGCCCAGAGGTGAATATAAAGGCGATTAAGTGCAGTTTAAGAAAATCGTTTATAATATCAATCAATAGATGAAATTTATTAAGCAAGGAGAAAAAAATGTCCGATTTCAACAACCAAACCCCTCCGAACAACGGTCAACGTCCCGATTATTCCTATAATTGGAACGGATCCGAACACAATCGCAATCAAAAGAACAACGGTAACCGTTCCTTTATAATTGTATTGATTGTTTTTGCATTGGCTTCCGCTATCATCATTGTGGCGGCCTTGGCAGGACGTTCCGGTATTACTTATGTAGATGACTCCTCGGCAACCGACAGCGACGTATCTATGGATGTTTCGGCTAACATTCCCGATACAAGCCATCCCTCGCCGGTTATCGATTACGATAAGGAAGAGACCGACCTTTCCAATGCCTACACCGCTATATATGAAAGCGTATCTCCCAGTTGCTGCACCGTTATTGTGAAGGATAACGGACAGCCCATTTCCAGCGGCAGCGGCTTTGTTTTCGATTCTCAGAACGGTTATATCGGTACAAACCATCACGTTATCGAAAGCGGTACCGAAATTACTGTTGTTTTCTATAATGGCGATGAATATGAGGCAACCCTCATAAACAGCGATTCCACCACCGACCTTGCGGTGCTCAAGGTGGATGCAAAGGACTTGAAGGCCGTAAAGATCGGCGATTCCGAAAAGCTCAAGGTCGGTCAGAACGTTGTTGCCATCGGCACTCCCTATGACCAGGGCTTGGCAGGCACTATGACCTGCGGTATTATCAGCGGTCTTAACCGTAAGATTGATATCACCAACGATACCGGCAAGGTTGTCAAGACTATGACTCTTATCCAGACCGACTGCTCTATCAACCCCGGTAACAGCGGCGGTGCTCTTATAGATATGGCAGGCAATGTAGTGGGTGTAACCTCTCTCAAGCTGGTTGCCGATGCCTACGAGAATATCGGCTTTGCTATTCCTATCTCCGGTGCAATCGAAATCTTTCAAAAGCTTATTGCGGGCGAAGACATAGGCGATTCCAACATTGCCACCGCTACTGCAAAGATAGGCATTGACGTTGCCGTTGATTTGGAAAGCGGG
Source organism: Eubacteriales bacterium (assembly GCA_045530975.1). Classification (GTDB taxonomy): domain Bacteria; phylum Bacillota; class Clostridia; order Oscillospirales; family CAG-382; genus Coliplasma. Next base: position 2,895 of record JAZSDB010000196.1, on the reverse strand, counting down.
CTCCGTTCCTTCGGTGTCAAGCCCCGTTGCGAATATCCTCAGGGCGTTCTTGTATTGACCATCGAGCGTGATTCCTCTGCCTACGTGGCCGGCCTGAGCGTGCTTGATATCATCACCTCCTTCGGCGGAGAAGAAATCACCTCCCTCGATTCGTTGGATAAGGCCATGAAGAACTACAAGGCAGGCGATGAGGTTACAATACAGGTATTCCGCTTCAATCGTACCTTTACCGGCGGCGAAACCTTGGATATTACCTTTAAATTAGACCCTGCGGCATAAAAATAAAAACGGCTGTCATCCGTGACAGCCGTTTTGTGTTCTTTAATTCAGCTTTATATAAGAGCCGTAGCTGTACCCCTCAATGCCTTTGTAGGTCACAAGATACCAATTTCCGTTCTGCCCCTTAATGCTCACTCTTGCACCGTTGGGAATCTGCCCTATAATTACAGAATTCAAGTTCGGCTCGCGGCGTATGTTCAGACGTCCGCCCTCCGTAACCACCGTTGCGGTCTGTGATGGGTTCGGGTCCACCAAGGGAACGCCGAAATATTCAGCCACCGAGCGGGAAAGGTTTTCGGCTATCAACTGCAGATTGTTTTTAATCCATTCCGCATCCTTTTCGTTGTCGTGGTATGCGATCTCAGCCAAAACACTGGGTGCCCGTGTGTTGTTCAGCTCGTAAAGGGTGGTAGTGGGCAGAGCTCTCACCCTGTCGGGTTGAGGATAAATCTTTTTCAGATTTGAAACAATTATATCCGCCGCACGCTTTCCGTTTATGCTGGTGGGGTAGTAATAAATATCGCTTCCGCTTTGCATACCGTAATTTGCACTGCCCGATGCGTTGGAATGGAGCGCCAGATGCAGGGCGTAATTTCCGTTGTTTGACATCCTTACGGAATCACCCACACTGCCTGCGGGATTATTTCTTGTGAAGGAAATTCCGCTGGCTGTCAGATAGGGCTCCATATAGTCGGCAATTAAATTCATATAGTATTCTTCACTGCCGCTTCCGTCATAATATGTGTTGTATTCCTGTGTGGACGGACTTAAAAATAACATGGGCATAAAATCCCCTCCTTCAACCATAATATATTCGAAAGTAAAGAAAAAAGTTAATAAAAGCTATTGACAAACCTTGGCTTTTATGGTATCATACCCTAGCACAAAGAAGAAGAGCTATGCTCTCACCCTGCGGCAATAAGCCACGCTCGGTCAATATCCATCCTATGGGCATACTGTGCCCGAGGTGTTTTTTGGCTGTGCAAAGCGGGTTGTCTGCTTTGCTTTATTTTTTGTCAAAACAGCAAAATTTTCTTGGAGGTGTCCTCTCATCGCCGCTAAATCTTCTTCCTTGATCAATGAGGAAATCAAAGCAAACGAGGTCCGTGTAATTGGTGCGGACGGTGCCCAGCTGGGCATAATGAAGCTCTCTGAAGCTATACGTCTTTCCAATGAAGCAGAATTGGATCTGGTGGAAATTGCACCCGATTCGGTTCCGCCCGTATGTAAAATAATGGACTACGGCAAGTTCCGTTTCGAAAAGGAAAAGCGCGAAAAGGAACAGCGTAAAAAGCGTCAGGTTATCGAACTGAAGGAAATACAGCTTAAATGCCGTATTGACACACACGATTTCAATACAAAGCTTAATCATACTCTCAAATTTCTCGCACAGGGCAATAAGGTAAAGGTAATTGTTCGTTTCTACGGTAGAGAAATGGCTCATACCGAGATTGGCGCACAGCTCCTTGACCGCTTTGCAGAGGGCTGCGGAGAAAACGCGGTTATCGAAAAGAAGCCCCTGCTCGATGGCAGAAATATGACTATGATTTTAGCACCTAAAAAGACAAAATAACCGAAAGGAAACATTAAAAATGGGAAAAATTAAGACACACAAGGCTTCCGCAAAGCGTTTCTCTCTTACGGGAAGCGGCAAAATCAAGATGAATCATCCCGGCAAACGTCATAAGACCGGTCTCAAACCCAGCAAGATCAAGAGATCTCTCAGAAAAGCAGCTTACGTAAGCACCGCTCGCTTCGATGATCTCAAGAGAATGATTCCCTATAAATAAACGGAGGTTTTGAAAGATGGCAAGAATTAAAGGCGCTCTCGCGACCAGAAAAAGAAGAAATAAAATGCTCAAGCTCGCCAAAGGTTACTGGGGCGCAAAGAGCAAACACTTCAAGATGGCAAAGCAGGCTGTTCTTAAGAGCGGCAACTATGCTTTCGCCGGCAGAAAGATGAAGAAGAGAGATTTTCGTTCTCTCTGGATTACCCGTATCTCTGCTCAGTGCAAGATCGAGGGTATCAATTACTCCCGCTTTATGTACGGCCTTAAAAAGAGCGGCATCGAGCTCAACCGTAAGATGCTTAGCGAACTCGCTATCAACGACAAGGCAGCTTTTGCTCAGCTCGTTGAAACTGCAAAGACGGCTCTTTAATTAACCGATTCCCGCATTTATTTGCGGGAACAAATCTGGAATAAATTGTAAATCTTTTGTTGACAGTTGTCGAATTATTTGATATAATGTCCGCAATAGTTAATTTTTCCTCGTAAACACCGATGTAAGGGGGGTACAAAAATGGCAGAGATCAGAGTTAAGGAGAACGAAACTATCGATAGCGCTCTCCGCAGATTTAAGAGATCTTATCTCCGTAGCGGCGTTCCGGCTGAAATTCGTAAGAGAGAACATTACGAAAAGCCCAGCGTAAAGCGTAAGAAGAAGTCCGAAGCGGCTCGTAAGCGCAAGTTCAGATAATCTCTTCTCATTGCTGTTTTTTCTATAACGCAGTACATAAGTGCAACGGCTTGTCCGTTGCATTTTTGTTTTTTCAAGTCCGCGTTGCAGTAAGCCACAGATTTGCAACAATTTTCTCCGCGATATCGGATCGTTAAA
>JAZSDB010000239.1:0-1781 GCA_045530975.1 Eubacteriales bacterium | reverse complement strand
GGACCTCTACCTTATTTCCGAGCTGGAAAACAAAACTCAGGTGGATACCTTGGGCTTCCTTGAAGCAATCGCCGCCAGACTTTAAGATTATTGCGAAAAGACGGTTAATGCCGTCTTTTCTTATTGACGAAAACAGATATTTCTGTTATCATAAAAGCAATAGAATAGTGAGGTGTAAGAGTATGAATACAAAATCTGCTTTTGACTATTTGACAGGTAAATTAAAGGTGGACGAGCAAGCGGCCTATGCATCGGCATTGCAGGGTGCATTGGAGGGCATTGTCCTTCTTGAAAATAAAAATAAGGCCCTGCCTCTCAAAAAGGATGAGGGTGTGGCCTTTTTCGGCAGAATGCAGAAGGAATACCTTATGCTGGGCACCGGCTCCGGTGGCAGGGTTGTTCCCAAGGAAATTACAAATATCTTCGATTCTCTTGTGGCAGAGGGTGTTTCTCTCGATAAAGAGGTAGAGGAATTTTATAATGACTATGTGGCAGAGAACCCCTACGATTCGGGCAGCGGCTGGCATCACCCTTTCTCTCAGAAGGAGCCCGTCTTGGAGGATGACTTTGTTAAGAGCGCTGCGGAGAGAAATAAAACCGCATTGATGGTTATCACCCGTACCGCAGGGGAGGATAAGGACTTAAAGGACGAAAAGGGAAGCTATTATCTTACCGATACAGAGGCGGATAATCTCCGCACTCTGCGAAAGCATTTCCAAAGGGTTGTTGTTCTGCTTAATACCTGCGGTGTAATCGATTTGTCGGAAATTGTATGTGCCGACGCAGATGCCATTGTTATGCTCTGGCAGGGCGGTATGCTTGGCGGTATTGCCGCCGCAAAGGTCCTTGTGGGTGAGGAAAATCCCTCGGGACGTCTGCCCGACACCATGGCGGTTACCCGTGAGGACTATCCTGCCTATGAGAATTTCGGCAAGCCCTCCCGTAATTGCTATTGCGAGGACATTTATGTGGGCTACCGCTATTTCAATACCTTTGCTCCCGAAAAGGTGCTTTTCCCCTTTGGCTACGGCCTTTCCTATACCGAATTCGGCACCTTCTTTATAGATATTCACCGTTGCGACGGCAAGACCTTAATCCGTGCCGTGGTGAGCAACCTCGGCAGTGTGGCAGGCAGGGAAGTAGTGCAGTGCTATGTCAGCGCCCCCAACGGCAAGCTTGGCAAGGCCAATAAGGTTTTGGCGGCTTTCCAAAAAACTCCCCTTCTCGCTCCCGGTGAAAGCTGTACCGTGGCGCTGGAATTCAGCGATTATTCCATTGCCTCCTATGACGATTCGGGCATTACCGGCAACCGCTTCTGCTGGGTTTTGGAAGCAGGCGAATATGTTGTTTCTATCGGCTCCAATGTCCGTGACTGTGTGGAGAGCTGCTCCTTCACTCTGGATGAGGATGTGGTGGTTAAGCAGTGCGAAAGCGCTATGGCGCCCGTTACTCCCTTTGATAGATTGGTAAATAAAAACGGTGTGAAGGTTTACGAGCCCGCACCCCTGCGTATAAAGAGAGAGGAGCCCGTTCCCGCAGAGCTCCCCACCTTCCGTAAGGACGGTATGACACTGGCCGATGTGGCCGACGGCAAAATTACCGTAGAGGAATTTGTGGGACGTCTGAGCGATGTTGACCTCTGCTGTATGGTCCGTGCCGAGGGAATGAGCAGTCCCAAGGTTACTCCCGGTACTGCGGCGGCCTTTGTGGGTGTAACCCCCTCCCTGCAGGCAATGGGACTTCCCGCGCTTTGCTGTACCGACGGACCCAAGTCGGAGGCC
>JAZSDB010000017.1:0-2267 GCA_045530975.1 Eubacteriales bacterium | reverse complement strand
CATGGCTACATCCGACTTGCAATTTCGGCGTATTGCGCGTTAACTTCCCCAACGGCGACATGGTTGGCCACACAGGCTCCTTTATTGCCGCAAAGATATCGGTAGAAGCGTTGGACGTTTGCCTTGCGAGAATTTTGAAGGCTGTTGACGAGGGTAAGGGCGTTGCAATCATCACCGCTGACCACGGCAATGCCGATGAAATGTATGAAATCGACAAGAAGACCGGCAATGCCAAGCTCAACGGCGACGGCACTCCCAAGGCAAAGACCAGCCACACCCTCAACCCTGTTCCCTGCTACATTTACGACAATTTCTACAGCGATAAATATACCTTCATTGATGGCAATTACGGCTTGGCAAACGTTGCCGCAACCGTAGTTACCATGATGGGCTACGATGCTCCCGAAATGTGGGAAAAATCCATGATTGCCCTCAAGGACTGATAGTTTACGGTTTTTATGTTGCGGCGGGGTATCCTCCGCCGCAAAAAATAAAAAGGACTGATTTAAATGCTTTTAAGAATATTGGGCACTAATATGGATATGGGGATGAAGATTATCTACTTCCTTGTATCTATAATCGCCCTGCTCCCTGCCCTCACACTTCACGAATGGGCTCACGGCTTTGCCGCCTACAAGCTTGGCGACAATACCGCCAAGGCCACCGGACGTTTGTCCTTGAATCCCTTGGACCATCTGGAGCCCACCGGCGCATTGATGATGCTTTTGGTCGGCTTCGGCTGGGCAAAGCCCGTTTTTATAAATACAAGAAGCTTGAAAAACCCAAAAAGAGACCTTGCCATTATAAGCATTGCAGGCCCGTTGATGAACATTTTTGTGGCCCTTATTTCGGCATTTCTCTACGTTTTGGCATACTGTATTTGCTTTACAAAGGGAATCAGCGGCCCCACGGCAGAGGTTGTTCTGTTGGTTTTCCAATATTCCGCTCTGCTTAATCTGGGCTTGGGGCTCTTTAACCTCATTCCCCTTCCTCCATTGGACGGCTCCAACGTGCTGATGTGCGCACTGCCCCCCAGAATGGCAATGCAATATTCACGGCTCCGCTATTACACAAGATATATCATTTTGGGTATAGTGCTCCTTTCCTGGATGCCCTATCCCCTCAGCTTACTGTCCGATATAATCTTCTGGCCCGTCAGCGCAGGCAGAAATCTGCTGTTCAATGCCTTTGTGAGATTGGCCGAGCTTATAATTGCACCCCTTTTCGGATTATAATTTTTAAATATTTTTCGGTGTTTTATGGAAATTATTAAGATAGAGCAATACGAGGGTCCTCTCGACCTGCTTCTGGCGCTCATATCCAAGCATAAAATAGATATATTTGACATTCCCATATCCGAGATATGCGACCAATATGTGGCATATCTGGATGCAATGCGCAAGCTGGATATGGAAATCGCCAGTGAATTTGTGGTTATGGCGGCAGACCTTATGCTCATCAAGAGCAAAATGCTCCTACCCCGCACCGAAGAAAGCGAAGACCCCCGTGCGCCTTTGGTGGATGCCCTTTTGGAGCATCAGAGAGCCAAGGCGGCGGCAGAATTTTTGAGATTACAAAGTGCAGGCCATTTCGATACCTTCACAAAGCCCGCCAGCGAGCCCGAAAAGAGCGATTATTCCCGTGGGCACGCAGTGGAATTGCTTACCGAGGCCTTTGCAAGAATTTCCGACAGAATTGTTGCAAGAAAGCCCGACAGCGAGCCCGAGCTTTTCAAAAAAATTGAAGAGCGCTACTATTCGGTGGAAGAAAAATCCACTGCCATTCTTTCTTACTTAGACCAGAAAAAGGTGTGCTCCTTTGACGACCTTTTTGTCCGTGTACACAGCAGAGGTGAGGCGGTTGCCGTATTTATGGCCTTGCTTGAATTGGTCCGTGACGGATTGGTGGATGTGGAGCGCAACGGAGAAGACATAGAGCTTTCTCTGGGCACCGCCGAGGTTGGCCAATAGCCGACACAAGGGATTTACAACAAAGGGAGGTTTTTATGAATATCAACCACGAAACGCCTGCGGCACTGGAAGCCATACTTTTCGCCTGCGGTGCACCTGTTGCCTTTGAGCGTCTTTGCGAGATTTTGGGTATAAATTCCGAGGGTCTGCGTGAAGCGGCGGCAATTTTAAAAGAAAAATATTCCGATGACCACGAAAGCGGAATTCAATTAATAACGGTGGAGGATGCCTATCAGCTTTGCACCAAGGCCAAGACGGATCGTAGCCATGTCCTTCTGTGGGCCAAGGAGTTGAGGG
>JAZSDB010000027.1:0-3795 GCA_045530975.1 Eubacteriales bacterium | reverse complement strand
CGCTTGGCCTCCGACTTCTATCAGCGACTGGATAAACAGAATGAACAATATTGTTAAAAGGAGTTAGGCAGATGGATCATCTCAGTGTTGATGAGATTATCGGGTTTGTTACGGCCGAGGAATTGACCGAGCAGTCCGTTAAGCTTATAGATAGAGTTAACAGCCATATTTGTGTATGCAGCAAGTGTCTGGAAACCGTGCAGGCCTTCCAGCTTATATATGATGAATTTTTGGAAATGAGCGTAAATGGAGATTTCAAACTGTTTCTGTCTCAGGCCTTAAAGGATACAATCGACTTGGAAAGCGTTATTCCCCAATTTAAAGATAAGTTAAATCGCAATTGATAAAAAAGAGGTCAAAATGACACTTATTGAATTTTTCGATAAAACCGCCGCGGAAAATCTTGTAACCGCATTGGCCACCAATGCCGAAAGAATAATCTTGTTGGGCCGTTACGAGAATCCGATGAAAGTCCACAAAAAGCGCTATCAGCAGGTTTTTGAGGGCAGAAACAGAAATACGGAAATTCTTTACAGGGCGCCCGAGGACCAAACTCTTGCGGCGGCGATGAAGCTTTTGCAGGAAATTGTGGATACATATCCCGATTGTGCCTTTGACATCACCGGCGGCGATGAATTGTTTTTGGTTGCCCTCGGCCGTATCTATGAGCAGAATAAGGATAAGCATATTCAGATTCAGCGTGTGGATTTAAAAAAGAATAACTTTTTTGATATCGATAAGGACGGGGAAGTGTTCTTTCAGGAAATACCCACCCTTTCCATCAAGGAAAATATCTGCATCTACGGCGGCGAGGTTATCGAGGGAGATATCAATTCGGACAGAACCTATAAATGGGATATGTCTGAGGACTTTTTGATTGATATCGAAAAAATGTGGCAATTCTGTCATTCTAACCCCAAATTGTGGAATGTTTATATAGGTACTCTTGAAGAGGCAAGCAAAGCGGACACCAAGCGCGAGGACGGTCTTAGCTTTACTGCACAGATCGAGGTTGTAAAGCAAAAGCTTGCCAAGAAGGGCTTGAAATTTTCCTTTACCGACGGATTTTTAAGATTCTTGTATCGAGAGGGCCTGATTACAAATTACAGTAAAAGTGAAAACGAAATTTCAGTAACCTTTAAAAACAGTCAGGTTAAAAAGTGCCTTACCAAAGCCGGACAGGTTTTGGAAATGAAGGTTTTCTCCCTTGCCATGTTCTGTATGGATGAGCAGGGTGAGAAGGTTTACGATGATGTAATGAACGGTGTGTATATCGATTGGGACAGAAGCAGTGACAATCCCGGTGATACCCACAATGAAATCGATGTGCTTGTGATGCACGATATGATTCCGGTTTTTGTTTCCTGCAAGAACGGTAAGGTGACCTCCGAAGAGCTGTATAAGCTTTCTTCCGTGGCCAATCGTTTTGGCGGAGAATATGCCAAAAAGGTGCTTGTTGCCACATCTCTTCACGATTTGCCGGATGGTGGTTACGACATAAGAAAAAGGGCCCACGATATGCAAATACGCATAATCGAGAAGCCCAAGAATAATAAAAACCCGAAACCGACAATAACCGATGAATGGCTGTGCAGAGAAATTGAAACCATGTGGAGCAGAAACGCTTAAGATACAGCTAAATACAAGATAAAAATACAGAGAGGTGCTTTTATGGATTGGATAATTTGCTTGATTATCGCTCTTGTGCTTGCGGCAGGCAGCATTGCGGGAGCCATTGCCTGCGGTAAATCAAAGTATAAAAGCGGCAGATTCTTTGATTCTACAAGAATATTGTTTTTCGGTACCGCCGCAACGGCCTTTGTGCTCTTCCTTCCCATATATACAAATGCTTTTGAAGAGAACAATTGCGGTATTATCGAAAAGATTCTTATCGATATTCACAATGTTATAAGACTGTTTGTTGTGGACGGCGAATTCAGCTTTGTTACCGGCAATATGGGAGAGGTTTCGGGTTGGCTTTATTACAGCTATTCCATACTGTTTGCTGTATTGTTTGTGGCGGCTCCTCTTCTTACCTTCGGCTTTGTTCTTTCCTTCTTTAAGAACATTTCCGCATACAGACGTTATGCCTTTAACTTCAAATCCGATGTGTATGTGTTTTCGGAGCTCAACGAAAAATCTCTTGCCCTTGCCAATGATTTGAGCAAGAGAGCAGGCGAAAACAAAAAACGCCGATTCTTCGTGTTTGCCGATGTTTTTGAAACACAGGAAGAAAATAATTACGAGCTTGTGGAAAAGGCAAAGGGCTTGGGAGCAATCTGCTTCAAAAAGGATATCCTTGCCATTAATTTCTCCTTCCACAGCAAAAAGGCAAACATCTTTTTCTTCGCTATCGGCGAGGACCAGTCGGAAACGCTGAATCAGTCCTTAAAGCTTATCGAAAAATTCAAATACAGAAAAAATACACACCTTTATGTATTTTCTTCGGGCACACAGGCAGAATTGCTTCTCTGCAATGCCTTCAACAAGCAGTCTGACGGAGAATCCGCGCAGGCCATTGAGATAAAGGTTCGCAGAGTGAACGAGATACGTTCTCTCATCAATCACAACCTTTACGATAAGGGCTTTGAAAATATTTTCGCTTCCGCCCGTGAGGATATCGACGGTGTGAAGAAGATAAATGCCGTTGTGATCGGTATGGGACAGCACGGTACCGAAATGACAAAGGCCCTTTCCTGGTTCTGTCAGATGGACGGCTACCGTGTGGAAATAAATTCCTTTGATCTGGATGAACAGGCCGAATCTAAATTTATAGCTCAGTGTCCCGAGCTTATGGATCCCCGATTTAACGATAATTGGGATGCCGAGGGCGATGCCCGATATAAGATAAAGATTCATTCCGGCGTAAATGTCGAAACCACCGAGTTTTATGATATCCTTGCCTCTCTTCCCAAAGCTACCTACGTTTTTGTGGCCTTGGGCAACGATGAGCTGAATATAGCAGTGGCGGTAAATCTGCGCAGTGCCTTCAAGAGAGCGGGATATGAGCCCAAAATTCAGGCAATTGTTTATAATTCTGATAAGAAGAATGCACTTTTCGGTGTTTCAAACTTTAAAAAGCAGCCCTATGATATCGATTTTGTCGGTGATGTGGAAAATTCCTTCTCCGAAAAGGTTATTATGAATTCGGATCTGGAAAAAATTGCTCTTGACCGCCACACCATTTGGGGCTCGGAGAGCGAGTTCTGGCAGTTCGATTACAATTATAAATCCTCTGTTGCCTCTGCAATTCATAAGAAAATGAAGCTGGAGTGCAAAATTCCGGGCGCCGACCTTCCTCCCGAGGAAAGAGCGGAAACCGACCGCATTAATCTCCGTGTGCTGGAGCACCGTCGTTGGAATGCTTATGTTCGTTCCGAGGGCTATGTTTACGGCGGCACCACCGAGAAAAAGGGTAGGGATGATATGGCGAAAACCCATAACTGCCTTGTCCCCTTCGGCGACCTCCCCTTAAAGGAACAAGAAAAAGACGACGATTAAATATCAATGTTAAAGATAAAGGAGAAAGAAAATGGCAAACTATAGTAAGGCGATTGTTGATGTTAACGAGGAAAATTTCGAAAAAATCAAAACCGAGTTCGAAGCATATACCGGAAAAGAGCCCTATCTTTTCGTAAGCTATTCTCACAGAGATACCAAGAAGGTTTATCCTATTTTGGATGCTCTTTACGATCGCAAGTATCGTATGTGGTACGATGAATCCTGTGAAAACGGCAATGATTTCAGAGATGAGCTCCGCGAACGTATAGAAAAATGCGAAGCTGTGCTTCTCTT
>JAZSDB010000174.1:0-4392 GCA_045530975.1 Eubacteriales bacterium | reverse complement strand
TGGCCTCCGACTTGTAAAAGGCGCCGCCATATTCGGATGTATCAAAGCTACCCTCCCAGCGTCTTTTTTCGGTAAAGTTGCCGTAATTGGCAACGGCATATCCCGCCTGACGGCCTGCCATGGGAGGATAAACATAGTTTCCGTCCCAATTACTGCAAACGGATTTTATGTCCTCATAAGGGCATACGCCGTCAATGGTTATTGCAACATAGATGCCCAGGTAATCGGTCGAGGCCTCCGCCGCAACGATATAATAAGACGACGAAGGAAGATTTGAAAAGGTGACGGTGGTTTTTTTGCCTTCCCTGGTTTCGGCTCTTGAATAGAATCTGTGGGTATCCTTAAAATCATTGTCTATACTGCAAGCCATGTGGAAAATATAGGTCTTGCCCGCTTCAAAGGAATAGCCCACGCTTTCGTTGCTGTCATTAATTTCATAAAAATGGCGCACAACGTCGTTGTCGTATCCGTTGGGAATATCGGAATGCCATCTGTATCTGGGCTGTATGCTGTATGGTCTGCCCACATCCGAGGTTAATATTTCATCGCCGTAAATAACAACGTCCTCACCTGCTTTGGGTAGACGTTCGAGATTAAATTCAAAATCCAGACTGTCAACAATGGTGGAGGGGCTTGCCGCAAAGGCAGAGAATGCCGCCGTGGGCAGAAGTCCTGTAAGCATTGTCGCAGCAAGCAGAATGCTGAAAATCTGTTTTAACAATTTGCTTTTCATTTCTGTTTCCTCCTTAGGGAGATAATTTCTTGATTTTATTGTATCATCAAAAAAGGCAAATGTCCCCACCCCTTTTTTATAAAAGGGGTGGGAAAGGCGGTTTTTTACTCTACTCTGCCGAGAAAGTGCGGAAAAAGGGTAGGAAAAAGTGTGGGGTATCAGGTGTGGGGCGCAAAAAAGCAACAAAGAAAAGAGAGTTGTGATAATCTCTTATCGCAACTCCCTTTGAAGTGTTTTGTTTTAAAGCTTACGCTTCGATGTACCACTTGCCGTCAATCTTGAAGCAAGAGAAGTCCTTGGTGCTGGAGGAGGTGTAGGTTTCGCCGTCCTTTTCATATTCGGTAATGAAGAGAACGCCAACCTTGGCAACCTCATCAACATAATCCTCCATATCGGTATCTACATACTTGAAGGTAGAGATAGCGTTGTCGAAAATGTCGCTGCCCTTTTCATAGGTGTTGCAGTAGATGATTTCATACTTGAAGCTCCAATCATCAAGCTCTTCATCTTCCATGTATTCATCCATATCCTCGTGCTGGTTAAGGGTTTCCTTAACTTCCTTACGAGCTTCACGGATAGATTCCTTGATGTCGGAAGCTTCGTCGGAATCGAGAAGCTCAACGAGGTCGAGGTTGTAGTTGTAAACTACTGCCCAGTAATCCTCGGGATCAGCATCGCCATCGCCATACTTAACGTCGATAGCAGCGGTAACTGCCTTTTCGGGAGAAGAGTTTGCGCCGCATGCGGAAAGCACGGGAACAAGGCAGAGAAGCATTGCAAGAAGTAAACAAATCTTTTTCATAATATTTCCTCCGTTTAGTTTGTTACTATAATATTACCATAAACTTTAATAAATTACAATAGTTTTTTTAATATTGCCCCCCTTTTTTACAAAGGAATATTTCCTTCTCCCATATAATATAAATGAAAAAAAGCCATTGAACGGAGCGATTATATGAAAAAACTTTTATGTTTACTTCTTTCCCTTTGTATTATATACACTCCCCTGCCCGTCCTTGCCACCGAAAGGGCGGAGATTTACCCCTACGACACCGTATTTTCGGATTTTTGGTTTGCCCCTGCCGCAGCAGAATACAGCGGAGGAGAGGCAAAGGCACAGCTTTTGATGGAATATTCCACGGGCAAGGTCCTTTTTGCCCAGAATGAGCACGAGCAGCTGCCCATTGCATCGGTTACAAAGGTTATCAGCATTCTTTTGGTTTTGGAGGCCATCGACGACGGAAGAATACGTCTTGACGACCTTGTTACCGTTTCGGAGCACGCCGCAAGCATGGGCGGCTCTCAGATATTTTTGGAGGCGGGAGAGGAAATGACCGTTTCCGACCTGCTGAAATCGGTAATTGTGGCCTCGGCAAACGATGCCACCGCCGCCTTGGGTGAATATATCTGCGGCAGCGAGGAGGCATTTATTGCCGCTATGAACGCACGAGCTTCTGAGCTTGGCTGTGAAAACAGTAATTTTGTAAATACCAACGGGCTTCCTCAGGAGGGACACTATTCCTGCGCCTACGATATTGCCCTTATCACCCGTGAGCTGATGAACCACAAAATGGTCTTTGATTATACAAAAATTTGGACCGACACGGTACGTAACGGCACCTTCGGTCTGGCCAACACCAACAAGCTCATACGCTTTTACAAGGGCGCAACGGGAATGAAGACCGGATTTACCGCCGAGGCGAAATTTTGTCTTTCGGGCACCGCAGAGCGTGACGGGATGCATTTAATTGCGGTGGTTTTGGGTGCGGAAACCAGCGAAAAGCGCTTTTCCGCCGCAAAAAGCATGCTGGATTACGGCTTTGCCAACTACACCGTTGTCACCCCCGACCTGCCCGAGCTTGCAGATATAAAAATCTCACGGGGTGTAAAGGAATACATCCCTCTCACCGCCGAGGGCGCCATCGAAATTCTCACCGAAAAGGGCGCAAAGGGTGACATTGAAAGCCAAATCGTAACCGAGGAATGGATTTCCGCTCCCTTTGATGCGGGCACAGAGGCAGGATATATTGCCTTTTCTCGGGGCGGGCAGGAAATCGGACGTGTGAAAATTGTCACCGTCGAGGGGTGCGAGGAAATATCCTATTTCCCCTTGCTGAAAAAAGTTTTTTCCGCTCTGCTGGGTAAGGCATTGCAATAAACCGATTTATGTGTATAATATAATCAGAGGTGAAAACTATGATTATAGAAGGACTGCAAAAGCTCACCCTGCTGGACTTCCCCGGCAGTGTGGCCTGTACAATATTTGCCCACGGCTGTAACCTGCGCTGTCCCTTTTGCCACAATGCGGGCCTGGTGGTGCGCAAGCCGGAGCATATAATAAGTAATGAAGAATTGTCCCAATTCCTCAACCGCAGAAAGGGCATTCTGGACGGAATCTGCCTTACCGGCGGTGAGCCCCTGGCACAAAAGGATTCGATTGAGTTTATCAGATTCCTTAAAAGCTTCGGCTACAAAATCAAGCTGGACACCAACGGCTTTTATCCCGCCCGTCTTGCGGAGGCCATCACTGAGGGGCTGGTGGATTACATCGCCATGGACATAAAATCCTCCAAGGAGGGCTACGGCCGTGCCGTCGGCATAGAGGATATAGACATTACCCCCGTGGAGGAAAGCGTTGAGCTGATAATGAACAGCGGCATCGATTACGAATTCCGCACCACCGCCGTAAAGGGCATTCACACGGTGGAGGATTTTACGAAAATCGGTCAGTGGATTGAGGGCGCAAAGCACTATTTTGTGCAACAGTACATCGATTCGGGCGACCTGATAAAAGATTGGGGCTCCCCCTTCTCCAAGGAGGAAACCGAGAAACTCCTTGCGGCAGTAAGGGAAAAGGTTCCAAGCGCTTCCATAAGGGGCATTTGACATAATTAAGCAGATAACACAAGATATTGTGCAAAATGACAAAAACACAATATCTTGTGTTTTTCTATTGACACGGAGTCAATATTATGTTATGCTCTATTTTGCCGAGCAGTGCGCAAGTTATCCTGCAGCAATAGGTGCAGGTTTGATATAAATAATAATAATTATCAAATAAAAGAAAGGAATCCGTTATGTATCAAGTTGTTAAAAGAAACGGCCAGACAGCCGAATTTGACATCAAGAAGATCGCAGCCGCCCTTCAGAAGGCATTTGAGGCCTGCGACAGACCCACCCACCCCAGCGTTATAGATTTCCTTGCACTTAAAGTTACCTCCGATTTTGAGGGAAAGATCCAGAACGGTCTTATCGCCGTTGAAGACATTCAGGACAGCGCAGAAAGCGTGCTTGCTCAGGCGGGCTATTCCGACGTTGCAAAGGCATACATCCTTTACCGCCGTCAGAGAGAAAAGCTCCGTAATATGAAGTCCACCATGCTGGACTACAAGGCATTGGTTGATAAATATGTTAAGAACGTTGACTGGCGTGTTAAGGAAAACAGCACCGTTACCTATTCGGTAGGCGGTCTTATCCTTTCCAACTCCGGCGCTATCACCGCTAACTACTGGCTCTCCGAGATCTACGACGATGAGATCGCAAAGGCACATAAAAATGCCGATATTCACCTGCATGACCTGTCGATGCTGACCGGTTACTGCGCAGGTTGGTCGCTCAAGCAGCTCATCGAGGAAGGTCTTGGCGGTGTTCCCGGCAAG
>JAZSDB010000122.1:0-5685 GCA_045530975.1 Eubacteriales bacterium | reverse complement strand
AAGTAATCCTTGCATATTACAGCGTTGCGTTTTATTCCGTTTTCATTGTGTTAAGTGTGCTGTTTGTTATATATATTATATATAATGGTTTACTCTGTTCTTTTTCGCAAAGGCATAGATTTTTTACACATTTATCTGTTTCCACTTGTTTTTTTGAGAAATAAATGGTATAATTTCGAATATATTGTAACAACGAGGATAAATATGTATGAATAACGAAAAGCCGTATGTATTTATAAGCTATGCCCACGCAAACTCCGGCAGTGTTTTATCCAGCATTAATGCCATGCGCAATGCAGGCATAAGCTTATGGTATGACGAGGGCATTGCGGCAGGCAGTGAGTGGCCTGAATTTATTGCAGAAAAGGTTATCAACTGCACCAAATTCGTTTTGTTTATCAGTAAGGAATATCTGGAATCGCAAAACTGCAAGCGAGAATTGAACTTTGCCATCTCCCGCAAGAAGGAGATTTTATCGATATATCTGGAGGATGTTGTCCTTTCGCCCGGTATGGAAATGCAGTTGGGAACATATCAAGCCGTTTTCAGAAACCGTTTCAGCACCAACGAGAGCTTTAATCAGTCCCTTTGCAGCGAGGGATTCTTCACAAGCTGCAGACTCGGTTCTTCGGGCGGCAGCAATCAATCCTCTCAACAGCAGAATAACACAAGCAACAATTACGGAAGCTCCGCCGGCAGCAGCAATTCTTCCAACAGCAATACTTCCAACAGCAATTCTTACAACAGCAATTCTTACAGTAGCGGAAGTGCTTATCAGCAACAAAATCGCACCAATCCCTTTGGTGATTTCGGCAAGCCCAAAGCTCAAGGCGGCTCTCGCAAAAACAAATATCTTGCGGCCTTTCTGGCATTTTTCCTTGGTTCCTTTGGCGTGCACAAATTCTACCTTGGACAGAAAGGAAGGGGCTTTTTGTATCTCCTGCTTGTATTTACGGGAATTACGCCTTTCCTGGCTATATTGGATGCAATCCTGCTTTTACTTATGTCCAATGACAAGTTTGACAGGAAATATAATAAGCGCAAATAGACAAAAACGAGGGCTTTTACCCTCGTTTTTATTATTTTTCATTATTTAAGCCGAGAGAGATATTGACCGCCGTTTTCCTTCAGCCACTTATTACAGCTATGATAATTTGGGCAATAGGTCAAAAGAAGGTCATAAAAACGCTTTGAGTGGTTCATTTCCCTTCTATGGCAAAGCTCGTGGATAATAACGCTGTCCATAACCTCCGTGGGAGCAAGCATCAGCAGGCAATTAAAATTCAAATTACCCTTACTGCTACAGCTTCCCCAACGGGTTTTCTGATGTCTTATGGTCACATTCCCATAATCTATATTCATTAATTTTGCATAGTGGGCCACACGGTCGGGAATAACATCTGCCGCCAGCGCCTTTAATCTTTTCAGCTCCTGCG
Organism: Eubacteriales bacterium; assembly: GCA_045530975.1. GTDB lineage: Bacteria > Bacillota > Clostridia > Oscillospirales > CAG-382 > Coliplasma. Next base: position 4,249 of record JAZSDB010000122.1, on the reverse strand, counting down.
GAGTAAAGGGAGGAAGATTATGGGACGCTGTTTTTTGCATTGCGAGCTTTTCTTCTGCCCAAGCTCTATGCTTTTCCGCAAAAAAGGCAATGGCGCTATCGGTCATTTTCTTGGGCGCACGGATGATTACCTCTCCGTTTTTTATCTGCATTGCAATGGTTTTACGCTTACTGCGTATTATCTTATACTTAAAATCCATAATAACACCAACAAAAGATAAAAGTGTCCGAAAGGGTTGCCCTCGGACACTGTTTTTTATATTACCTTGGACAAAAAGTCCTTTAAGCGGGCGCTTTGAGGATGATTGAAAATATCGTCAGGTGTGCCCTGCTCGAGAATGATGCCCTCGTCCATAAAGAACACACGGTTAGCAACCTCCTTGGCAAATCCCATTTCGTGAGTTACTATAACCATGGTCATTCCCTCGTTGGCAACATCTCTGATAAGGTCCAATACTTCGCCTACCATTTCGGGGTCCAGAGCGCTGGTGGGTTCGTCAAAAAGCATAACCTTGGGGTTCATTGCCAATGCACGAACAATGGCAATACGCTGCTTCTGACCGCCTGAAAGGGTGGAGGGATAGGCATCCGCCTTATCCTCAAGACCTATTCTCTGCAACAGACGACGGGCGTTTGCCTCGGCCTCTGCTTTTATCTGCTTTTTATCTCTGCGCTGTTCCTTGGGAAGCTTTTTCTGATCCGAAATGGCAATATGTATAGGTGCCATAGAGATATTTTCCAGCACGGTTTTGTTATTGAACAGGTTGAACTGTTGAAAAACCATTCCTATATGGCGTCGGCTGAGATCGATATTGTTATTCTTATCCGCAAGGTCATTACCCTCGAAGATAATAGAACCGCCTGTGGGCTCCTCCAAGCAATTCAAACAACGGAGGAAGGTGCTTTTACCGCTACCTGACGGACCGATAACCGCAACTATTTCGCCTTCACGGATAGTTTCGTTTATGCCGTTTAAAACGCAGTTTTTACCAAAGGTTTTGGTAAGATTAGTTACCTCTATCAACTTTTGCCAGCCTCCTTTCCAACAGCTTAACAAGCTGGGAGATGGCAAATACAATTACAAGATATACCAGTGCCAGCATTGTATAGGGAATAATATATTCATAGGAGGAGTCGCCTATACGGCGGAATGCCTGAGTTACATCCACAACCGCAATCATAGAAACAACCGAGGTTTCCTTGATAAGGGCTATAAATTCGTTACCGAGAGTCGGAAGGATATTCTTCACGCCCTGAGGGATAACAACCTTCAGCATAGAGGTCCAATAGCCCAAGCCGAGAGCTCTTGCCGCCTCCAGCTGACCACCGTCTACCGATTGGATACCGCTTCGCATAATTTCGGAAATATAGGCACCGCTGTTCATACCGAAAACGATTATTGCAACGACAACGCTATTTACCGTTACACCCAGAAGAGGGAGTATTACAAAACGGCCTATCAGCAACTGCGATATAATAGGGGTTCCGCGAAAGAACCCCACATATACATCACATATGGCAGTAAGCACTCTGTTTGCAGGAGTTTTCTTGGGAACCATCTTTATCATAGCGATAACAGTACCGATTACAGTACCGATTATCAAACCCAAAACGGCGATTTCAACGGTTATCCACAAGCCATCACAAACAGTGCGCCAGGCTTCTTGAGTTATAAATTTATTATAAAAGACCTGCCACTTTGCGCTCATATTATTTATTGATATCCTTTAATACCTTAAGCATATCCTCGGTGGTTTTGCAATCATCAAAGATCTTGTTGTCTTCCATGCAGATAACAACCTGATAAGCTTCGGTGTAATAGGGGTTGGAGAAGTTAACAACCTTCTTACGGGTTTCATTGATGGTCATACCGGAGAGAGCGATGTCGATACCGTTGGTGCCTACGGAAGCAGCAACAGATTCAAATGCCATATCGGAGATAACCAATTCCATTTCCAATTCATCAGCGATGAGCTTGGCAATTTCCATATCGATACCTGCAAACTTACCGCCTACGGTGAATTCGAAGGGAGCGAAAGCTGCATTGGTGGCCACAACGAGCTGATTCTTGGAAGCATCATAGGTGCCTGCTTCAACAGTGGCGCCGGTCCAATTTGCGGCGGAAGCATCGTCAACATTTTCATACTTCTTGAAGATAGCATCGATGTCTGCCTTCTTGCTTTCAAGAATGGTGTTAATGCTGGAAAGAAGCTCTGCCTGGTTCTTATCAACAGCGATACCGTAAGCTTCGGTGGTAAGAGCGATGTCGATCATCTTAACGCCTTCATTGTCTGCAACCAAGCTGCGAGCAACGTCTGCATCGATAACAACATAGCTGATGTTGCCGTTTTTCATATCGGCAATTGCAAGACCTGCATTTTCATAGGACATAACCTCGAGGTTAGAGAAGCCCTCAAAGCCCCATTCCTCATCACCCTGCATAAAGGAGAAGCCGGTGGTGCCTGCCTGAACGCCAACCTTGTTTGCATTTTCGTTGGAGCAGGAGCTGAATGCAAATACGGAAAGTGCTACCATCATGATAGCAAGTACGATAGATGTAATCTTTTTCATAATGTGTTTCCTTTCAAGAAAATTTTATGTGTTTATTATACTGTATATTTATGCAAATGTCAAGGCGATATATACGGATAGCTTTCAAATAAGTTACAGCGTTTTTTCCTTTATATAGCTGTATTGACTGTTCAGCATATCGAAATCAACCTGTCCGTTTATGTCGAAAGCAGTAGATTCCACGGTAAAGGTGCCCTTATAGCCCTTTTTGTTGATATATTTGAAAAATTTATCGAAATCCACGTGTCCCTTGCCTATGGCAAGAGTGCGAAGCCGGGACCATTCCATATATGCACCGGCATAGTCATTTATGTGAAAATGATGTATATGGTCACCATCGAAAAGCCATTTATATTTCCTGCTGTAAAGCAAATCGGTCTGGCCGTGAAATTCAGACATTTTCGTATCGAAAATAAAGTGTATATCCTTATATTCTTTATAAAGCGCTGTCCAATTCGTAAAGGGGTCCTTTTGGTTGCACACCACATTTTCCACCATAAGGTCCAATCCGTATTTGTCGGCAATTTCCGCCAAAATCGGATATGCGGCCATATTATTGTGAAAATTGGAATCGGACGTAAGTCCGCCCCAAAGGTGGATTACCAGCTTTTGTGCATTTAATTCACGGGCGATGCGGCAATTGTTTTCAAAGCGCACCACAGCGTCCCTTGCCGTTTCTCCTCCTATACTGATACACTCCCCTATTTCCTTTTCGCAATGGATAACGGGAATGTTCAAATTCAAAGCTTGAATATAATGCAGCATTTCCCTTTCCTCGGGATACCAGCAGCTATATATCATCAATTCAAAGCCGTCAAAACAAAGCTCCTTTGAAAAATCCTTAAGCAGCCTGTAATCTCTATCGTTGGGTCTCCCCAGCAATGCGCCGGTGGAGCACAGTACCGTTGCCATAATTACCCCTTATTCTTTTCCTTATCAAGGTAGGATTGCAAAATTATCTGAGCGGAAAGAGCATCGATAATTTCACGGCGCTTTTTCCCGTTAAATTCGGTGATATTAAGATAAGTATATGCTTCTACGGTGGAAAGACGTTCATCCACAAAAACCACCTCGAGCCCTGTCTGAGCACCTATCATTTCCGCAAAGGCCTTGCTTTTATCTGCACGGAAGGACAGCGAGCCATCCATATTCACGGGCAAACCAAGCACGATTTTTGTACCGCAAAGCTCCTTGATTTTTTCGGCGGATTTCTTTACCGCATCACGCATACCGCTGACATTCAGAGTACACACGGCAGAGGCAAGAAAGCCGGTTTCGTCACTTACCGCAATGCCCACTCGTGCATCGCCGTAATCTATTCCGATTATTCTCATTATATCACCTTCCTTTAAAAAACGATAATAAAGCATTTTACAAATTTTGTCAAGAGATGCAAGGGATAAAGAGCACTTTTAAGGTTATAATAACAGTGAACGAAAAAGGATTCGTTCAGAACGGAGCATCAAAATGGGAAAAGGTAAAAGCTACAGATTTCCCAAAAGCATTAATTGCTGTGACAGGATTTATTCCAACAAGCACAAAAGGTCAAAAGCCAATTCTCCCACAAACTATGTTACCGATATTTTCGGATTAAACGAAATGGTCTCCGAAGGAGATTATCTTGGGAGCTACACCGGCAACCCCTTGGACGGCATGGATTAAGTCGGAGGCCAAGCGGT
>JAZSDB010000092.1:0-2138 GCA_045530975.1 Eubacteriales bacterium | reverse complement strand
GAGTAATTGTACTCCTTGCCCTTTTCGTAGAGCTCCCACTCCTCGGTAAAGGGCCTTGCTTTGCTCCTTTTCATAAATACCTCATAAAATATTTGGCTCTCCAAGGGGTATTTGGAAAGCTTTGATAGGGAAATAATCCCCATTAAGCGGTGTCGCCGTCAAAACTCCAAAAAGTCCGAATAATCCCCATCCTTGCGTGGTGTGTAATCGTCAAATGCGTAAATGCTTGCCTTAAATGGCTTTTGCAAGGGCGGAGCTTTGGGCTGACGTGACATCAGAGCGTACCGCAATGCCTCGGGGGCATGGGTAATTTCGTGGGGTGTATCTGCGGCATCCTCCCGCACACGCTCGTCAAATCTCAAAAGGGGCAGACAGCGTATAAGATTTTCACAGCAGGATGCGATTTTAATCCTCGGCGCTCCTCCGTAGGTGCTTCCCGCTTTCAGATATTCTCTCACCACTCGCCAGCCGGCTATGCGGCTGTTGTCTGCCTTTATCATATTTTTAAGTCCCCGTGACGTCATAATGTCAAATCCGCTTTTCCCGCTTTCCTGCCGACGGTTCCATAGGTCGGGGGAAGCTACGGTGTATCGTATGCGTTCGTTGTGCGGTGTGGCTGTAATAATCCTTTCCGCCGCCTCGGAGAGCAGAAGATTGCTCTCGTAAAGCTCTCGGTAGATTATAATGCTTCCGTCACCGCAGGCGGCACACCAAAGACAGGCGGTCATATCCAGACCGTAATCCAAAGCACGAAAGCGAATGGCGCCCTCCGGAATGGAAATTCCGCCGTGGATAATGTGTCTTTCTTGGTCAAATTCGGGAAAGAAGGCACCCTCAAAGGCATCCCAATCGCCGTAAAGCATGGCTCTGCGACGTATGTCGGGCAGGTTCATAAGATTGTCGATGTATTCGGGGTTGTTTTCCATAATGTACCTGTTGTCAAAGACCAGCGACTTGATGAAAAGATAGTCCTCCGCCTTCTCGCTGCCACGGAAATCACGGTCGATAAACCTTCTTTTCACCCATTGGTGACCAACACCGCCGGGATTGCAGGTAAAGTACATTCGGGGAACAAAGCGTGTATCCATATTTCCGGATGCACGGTTGCTTTCGGTAATGGCCAGGAACTGAAATTCTGTAAAATGTGTGGCTTCCTCTAAGCCGATAACCTCGTAGGCCTGCCCCTGAAACTGCAATACATCGTTTTCGCTGTCACAATAACCCAGCTTTATTCTGGACCCGTTGGGAAACCGAAACTCCTTCTCCACCGCCGAATAGGTGGCAATGCCTTTAAGCAAGCCCATCATGGGGAGAAGATGGTTTTCTCTCAGCTCCGCAAGGGTGCGCCTCAATAAAAGGATTTGTATCCCCTTGTAGTTCAAGGCAAGCAGTATGAGCTTCATTCGCATCGCCCAGCTTTTTCCTCCGCCACGTGCTCCTCCGTAGGCGGTGTATTTGGCCTTGGATTGGAAAAAAGCCACCTGCTTTTCGTTGGGTTCTATCAGTATTTCCTTCATTGTGCCCAGTCTGCCGTCCTTCCTTTAAAAACAACCTGCTCGCTGTTGCCGTGGGCTTCGCTGTCCTCCGGCTTGTCACGGTAACCGTGATTGTTTTTCAGGTCGAAGGATAGGACAGCCGCAGGGATTTTACCGCCAAAGGCCAATTGCTTCTTAATCTTTGCAATCCTGTTTCTCGCAAGACGTAAGGTCTGCCCGAACCGCTTGTCGCTCATCATTGCAATCATCTCATCCCTGGTGATGCCAAGATAATCGGCTAAGGATTCTATGTCGGCAACCTCTCCGCTTTCCGCAAGATATCTGCTGAAATAAGAATCAATCTTTCTTTGACAGTCTTCAAGAGAAGCAAATACTGCCTGCTTTCCTTTTCTGCCTTTCCTTTTCTCCAAATTCATTTTTCCTCCTTTCGCTTTGATGTGCCCTTTCGCATCTGACACATTTATTTTAACCCCCTTTTCCCGTAATTTCATCCCGAAAAAATCTCACCGCCGTCTCACAAATGTCGCAAAGCTGTCGCTTTGCTCTCACTCAAAAACACACGGTTTTTGAGTGGTTTTAGGGAGCTTTGTTCGTTCGCACCAAAGCGGTGCATAAATGTCCCGCTTTGCAAAGCTCATAGGA
>JAZSDB010000248.1:0-1704 GCA_045530975.1 Eubacteriales bacterium | reverse complement strand
AAGGCGGAGGAATAAGCCGCAATTTGACTGAATAACCGGCAAAGCGGGCAGGGGAGATCCTGTCCGCTTTATGTTCCGTGCGGTTAATGAAAAAGAAACGGACACCTTATAGATGTCCGTCGCTTTGGCTGCGGAACTAGGATTCGAACCTAGACAATACGAGTCAGAGTCGTAGGTGCTACCATTACACAATTCCGCAATATATAATCCCAAGATGCCGTCCGTTCCATATATAACACCCGCCCTTAGGCAGGTGGGTGCTCAGTGAAGGTTTGCTGCTTACCAAGAATAAAGGTGGCATCCGCCGTTCAACGTTAAGCTCCCGTAAAATATGCGTCGGTTTATATAATAGAACGTAACGCACACCGCAGGATATTTGGTGGGATTAATTGGAATCGAACCAATGACCTCCACGATGTCAACGTGGCGCTCTAACCAGCTGAGCTATAACCCCGAACCAACAAATCAATCTGATTTGCAAATACTATTATACACATAAAAAAGCAGAATGCAAGCAGAAATTTATTTTCAATTTATAGCATTAGGCAAGAAAACAATGAAATAAAACAGGCCGTGTTCAAAAAGGTAATAGTATGGTAAAATACCAATATTCAGTGTACGGAGGACTGTCTAATGCGTTTTGTAACGTTTAATGTCAATGGCCTTAGGGCCTGCATCGGGAAGGGCTTTTACGATTTTTTCGCTGCGGAGGATGCGGATATTTTCGCCGTGCAGGAGACGAAGCTTCAGCCCGATCAGATCTCGGTTGACCTTGCGGATTATGAGGTGTACTTCAACAGTGCCGTTAAGAAGGGGTATTCCGGAACAGCGGTATTCACAAAGCGCCGTCCTATCTCGGTAAGCTGCGGAATGGGCGTTGAGGAGCATGACAGCGAAGGCAGGGTCATAACCTGTGAGTATGAAAAATTCTTTTTTGTTGACGTATATACGCCAAATTCGCAAAGGGAGCTTCTGCGCCTTGATTACAGAATGAAATGGGAAGAGGCATTCCTCGGATACCTGAAAAAGCTTGACGGTCAAAAGCCGGTTATAGTGTGCGGAGATATGAACGTGGCGCATAGGGAGATCGATTTAAAAAACCCGAAAACAAACAGGCGCAATGCAGGCTTTACCGATGAAGAACGGGAGTGTATGACAAGGCTGCTTTCAAACGGCTTTACCGATACGTTCAGATACTTATATCCCGACAGGGAGGACGCCTATACCTGGTGGAGCTATATGGCAAATGCAAGGGCGAGGAACATCGGATGGCGCATCGACTATTTTCTGTGCAGTGACAGGATAGCCGAAGCGATAGTGGATTGTGAAATACTGCCGGAGGTCATGGGGAGCGATCACTGCCCCGTAAGGCTGACGATTGATGAGGAAAAGATCAAATGAATTATTACGAGCTGGAAAGGCTTATTGAGGAAACCATTGAAAAAAGGCTTCTTTGCAGGGCGGAGCTTGCGGATGAATCGCTGTGCTACTTTATCCCGAGAAAAAAGTGCGGAGATCTTCTGCTTGCGACTATAGATTCGGATTTCAGGCCCGACGGCTGGACGATAAGGAGCATACGAAAGCTTGTCGATTTTGACATAGCAAGACCCTTTCATCAGCTTCTTGTCAGAAAATTTGACGAAGCTTTGGAAGAACCCGATATTGATATTTCGGATTGGGAGACGGTGTTTGGCGACATCAAAA
>JAZSDB010000204.1:0-3262 GCA_045530975.1 Eubacteriales bacterium | reverse complement strand
GGTAAATCTGCGCTCGCCGTCGGAAATAACGGTAAAAGAGATTTCGGGGTGGGAAAGGGCCAGCTTTTCTGCCGCCGCAATACAGGATGCACCCTCGGTGCCGTCCTTTTTAAGGAATTTCTGTCTTGCGGGGGTGTTGTAAAAAATATCCCTCATTGCCACGGTGGTGCCGTCGGGACAGCCGGTATCAACCATAACAATTCCGTTTTCATCGGATGTAAGGCGGGTGCCCATTTCCTCGCTACGGTGCTTGGTAATTATATCCAGTCGGGAAACCGAGCCGATGGCAGCCAACGCTTCACCACGGAAGCCCAGGGAGGTAATTCCGTTTATATCGTCACCGCAGGAAATCTTGCTGGTGGCGTGGCGCAAAAGGGCCTTGGGAATATCGTCACGGAGAAAGCCGCAGCCGTTATCGGTAACACGCACCAAGCTTCTGCCGCCGTTTTTTATTTCCAAAGTTATGGCGGTAGCGGAGGCATCTATTGAATTTTCAAGCATTTCCTTTGCGGCGGAGGAGGGGCGTTCAACCACTTCACCTGCGGCAATAAGGTTTGATGTTTGAGCATCAAGAATGTTTATAATTCCCAATTATTCGAGCTCCTTTTTAAGTTCATAAAGAACGGTTATGGCTTCATAGGGGGTTAATGTATTTATATCAAGGGATTTAATCTTATCGATAACACGGCTTTCGCATATAGAATCGAAGCTGATATTGTCCTCCTCTGCCTTGGCCTTGCGGACGGGCTTTTCGGAAGAATCTATAAGCGATTGAAGGACCTGCTTTGCACGGTTTACCACCACATCGGGCACACCTGCAAGGTGAGCAACCTCTATGCCGTAGCTGTCGTCGGCGGCACCCTTGACAATCTTGCGCAGGAACACGATATCATTGCCTCGCTTCTTTGCGGCAATATTGCAGTTTACCACGCCCTCGGCTTCGCCCTCAAGGGCGGTAAGCTCGTGATAATGGGTGGCGAAAAGTGTTTTTGCGCCAATCTTTTTGGCGGTATATTCCACCACGGCACGGGCAATGCTCATACCATCGTAGGTGGAGGTGCCTCTGCCGATTTCATCGTAAATAATCAAGCTGTGCTTGGTGGCATTTTTAAGAATATCGGCCACCTCGTTCATTTCCAGCATAAAGGTGGAATTACCGCTGGCAAGGTCATCGGATGCGCCCACACGGGTGAAAACTCTGTCAACAATGCCCACCCTTGCCTCGCTTGCTGGAACAAAGCAGCCCGCCTGAGCAAGAATGACGCACAGCGCAACCTGGCGCATATAGGTGGATTTACCTGCCATATTGGGGCCGGTAATAAGTATCATACGGTTTGCTCCGCAATCAAGAGAGCAATCGTTGGGCACGAAGTAATTGCCGTCAAGGAAACGCTCCACAACGGGGTGACGGCTGTTTTTAAGTATGATTTTATCGGAGCAATCGATTTCGGGGCAGACATAATTCTGCTCTCTTGCAATTTCCGCATTGGAGCAGTAAACATCAAGCTCGGCAAGGGCATTTGCGGCCAGCTTTATTGCATCCAGCGATTGCAAAACATAGCTTCTGAGAGATACGAAGAGCTCGTATTCCAAAGCATAAAGGCGGTCTCTTGCGCCGATAACACGGCTTTCGGTTTCCTTCAGCTCGGGGGTGACAAAGCGCTCTCCGTTGGTGAGAGTCTGACGGCGGATATAATCCTCCGGCACCTGAGAAAGGAAGGAATTTGAAACCTCTATATAATATCCGAACACTCGGTTATAGCCGACTTTAAGGGTTTTTATACCCGTTTTTTCACGCTCGTATTCCTCGATTTTGGCAATCCACGCCTTGCCGTTGGTAACCATATCGTAGAGCTCGTCCACTGCGGCATTACAGCCACGGCGGATAATTCCGCCCTCCTTAAGAGTGAGTGCGGGCTCCTCGGCAATGGTGTCGCCGATGGCATCGGCCACCTCGGTAAGAGCATCTATCTCGGAATCGATACGTCTTAAAGCTTTTGTTTTTGCATTTGCGATAAGCTCCTTAACAGAGGGGAACAATCGCAAGGTACGCTCAAGGGATTTCAGGTCACGGGCATTGGCGGTACCGTAAACCAGACGGGTGGTCAATCTTTCAATATCGGTAACTCCCTTAAGTATTTCACGGAGCTCATCTCTGAGAACACCGTCGGTATAAAGCTCATTTACCGCATCCAATCTTGCCTTTATGGCGTTTTCGTTTACCAGCGGCTTTTCCAGCCAACGGCGCAAAAGACGGGCACCTGCGCTGGTGCGGGTGCGGTCAACCGCCCACAAAAGGGAGCCCTTGCGCTGTTTGCCTCGCATGGATTCGGCAATTTCAAGATTACGGCGTGAGGAGGCATCTATCCCCATATATTCATCACAGGAATAGAAATTTATTTTTTGCAGATAAGAAAGGTCGATTTTCTGGGTTTTTTTGATATAAGAAAGCAAGCCGCCCACAGCGCGGATGGCATAATCGGCATTGGTTTGGGGCTCGTTTCCGTAAATTTCCTTTATAACAGAAACCGATTGCGCAAGCTCAAAATCCCAATCATCACCACGGGAAACAAGGGTGTTGAAGCGGGAATTGAACATATTTTCCACGTTTTGGGGAAATCCCTCGGGGCAGATAAGCTCGCTGGGGATATAGGCCGCCGCCTCGGAAAGAGTGCGGGAGGCAAGGTTTTCTCCCAAAAGCTCGGTGGCACTTATGACGCCGGTGGAAACATCGGCAAAGGCAATGCCGCAGCCGAAATCATCAAAAAATGCGGCGGAAATATAGTTATTGGACTTTTCGTCCAGATAACCGCCCTCGGTAACTGTGCCGGGAGTGATAATGCGGATAACATCACGCTTTACCAAGCCCTTGGCGGTGGCAGGGTCCTCAAGCTGCTCGCAGATAGCCACACGGTACCCACGGGAAACCAGCTTTGCTATGTAGCCGTCAACTGCGTGATAGGGCACACCGCACATAGGGGCACGCTCCTCCAAACCGCAGTCCTTCCCCGTGAGAACAAGATCCAATTCACGGGAAGCGGTTTTGGCATCCTCGAAAAACATCTCATAAAAGTCGCCTACACGGCACATGAGAATACATTCGGGGTGCTCCTGTTTTACTTCCAGATATTGCTTCATCAAAGGGGAAAGAGCCATAAGGACCTCCGTGGTAAAGATAGGGTTTCCGAGGGGGAGCTTCCCCCCTCGGTTATAAACAATTAATGGCAGCCGCCGCAGGTAGAGCAATCGTGAGTGCAGTTTG
>JAZSDB010000132.1:0-3101 GCA_045530975.1 Eubacteriales bacterium | reverse complement strand
TTCCAGAAATAGGTAACGTGACCGTATTTCTGAGTTTCGGAAATAGCAAGCTGCTTAACGCCCTTGTTTACAAGGAATTCGCCCATAGTATTGCTGATTTCGGGAGGAGAAACAAGGTACTTGGAGGGGATGTGAGCGTCTCCGTCATATTCCAGCATACCTGCATAAACAACCTTGGGAGCACGAACACGGTCGAACTTATCGAAATCCGCGCCTGCTTCAAAGGTCTTGCTTATTTCGATGGCACGGTCGCCACGGAAGTTAAAGAACACCACGCTGTCGCCGTCTTCGATGGTGCCTACGGGCTTGCCGTCACGGGCGATAACAAAGGGAGCGAGGTCCTGGTCGATGGCGCCGGTTTCTGCGCGGAGGGTGTTGATCGCTTCTTCAGCGGAGGAGAACATTCTGCCGTCGCCGAGAACATGGGTATGCCAGCCCTTTTCTACCATTGCCCAGTTTGCTTCGTATCTGTCCATGGTGATAACCATTCTGCCGCCGCCGGAGGCGATGCAAACATCAAAGCTGTCGTCACGGAGAGAGGAAAGGAATTCCTCGTAGGGGCAAACATATTCCAATGCGCTGGTTTCGCCAACGTCACGTCCGTCAAGAAGGATGTGAACACGAACCTTGGAAAGGCCTTCTTCCTTTGCTCTTACAATCATTGGCTTAAGGTGGTCGATGTGGGAGTGAACGTTACCGTCGGAGAAGAGGCCGAGGAAGTGAAGAGTGCTGTCCTTGGCGTTGGCAACAACCTGCTTCCAGGAATCGCTTTCAAACATTCTGCCGGTTTCAATTGCTTCGGAAACAAGCTTTGCGCCCTGAGCGAAAACCTGACCTGCACCGAGAGCATTGTGGCCAACCTCGGAGTTGCCCATATCGTCATCGGAGGGAAGACCTACGGCGGTGCCGTGTGCCTTCAAGCTGAAGCAATGGTATTTTTCGGCAAGCATATCCAAAGTAGGGGTGTCTGCCGCTTTAATGGCATTGCCCACCTCACGGTTGCATATACCGATACCGTCCATAACAATAGTAATAACAGGGCGACTTTCGCCGCCGAAAATTCCTTTAGACATAGTAAATATCCCTTTCGGTATTGAATATATTTTAACATTATAATTATAACTGCAAGTTGCGGATTTTTCAAGTGCTTTTACAATATTTTTACTGTTGTCGTGGGATAAAAAGAGGGCTGTTTTGAAGTAAACAGCCCTTTTTGAAATATTTATACGGATTCGCCCAAAAAGCCCTGCAGAATCTTTTCTTCTGCCTCCTCCTCGGTTAAGCCCAAGGTCATAAGCTTTATAAGCTGGTCACCGGCAATTCTGCCGATGGCCGCCTCGTGAACAAGGTTTGCCTCGGTATGCTCTGCCGCCACGGCAGGGATAGAGCTTATTACGGCATTGTTCATCAAAATAGAATCGCAACGGATGTGACCGAAGCATTTTGCTCTGCCGGTTACACAGGGGCGGAACATCTGCTTGCTGTCGTCCTGCGCCACCGAGCGGGAGATAATTCTTCCGTTGGCATTTTCGCCGTCAAGGATAAGGTCCATATCCGATTCGGCATACTGGTCGCCGTGGGTAAGCATTTTCTCATTTATAATAGCGCTGGCATCCTTGCCAACCACTATCTTGGTTTTTCGTGCGGTGGAATCTATACCCTTTATTTGGGTGGTGTCCATCTGCAAAACCGAGCCCTCGCCAACGTATGCCACCGTTTCGGGGTTCATAATCTTGCCGCCCCGTCCGTCGCCGTCACCGTAATGGCGCTCGGAATAGCGGACGGTGCTGTTTTTGCCTATATAGAAGGTGTGAACGCCGTCGTGGCGTGATTCACCGTCACCGCAGTTGTGTATACCGCAGCCCGCCATAATTGTAACATCACAATCGTCACCGATGAAGAAATCGTTGTAAACCGTTTCGATGTGACCGCTTTCGGTAATAATTACGGGAATGTGGAGGGTTTCGCCCTTGGTGCCGCTTTTTATGTTTATATCAATGCCCGATTTGTCGGTTTTATTTTCAATACGGATGTTTTCGGTGGAAAATCTTGCCGCCGCACCGCCGTTTTTGCGGATATTGTATGCGCCTGTGGGAAGAGAATCCATCAGGGCAATTTCCTTTAAAAGTGTAAAATCCAGCTTTTCCATATCAGTTGCCCTTTCTCATATGCTCACAGCCGTAGCTCTGGCTACCCAAAAGCTTGGGGAAAATATCGTCCTTGGCGCCTCGCTCGGAAATGTTACCGCCCGAAAGCACTGCAATTTCATCGGCAAGGGAGATAATGCGCTCCTGATGGGAGATGATTATGATGGTCGCATCGGAGGATTTGTGAAGCTGACTGAAGGTTTCGGTAAGCTTTGCGAAGGACCAAAGGTCGATACCTGCCTCCGGCTCGTCAAATATCATCAATCCACTGCCTCGTGCAAGGATGGTGGCTATTTCAATTCTCTTAACCTCGCCGCCGGAAAGGGAGGTGTCCACCTCACGGTCAACGTAATCGGCGGCGCAAAGACCTACCTTGGTGAGATAGGAGCAGCAATCAATGCGGGAAAGCTTCTTGCCTGCCGCAAGAGAAAGCAATTCGCCCACCTTCATACCTATAAAGCGAGGCGGCTGCTGAAAACCGTAGCTGATTCCAAGACGTGCTCTTTCGGTGATGGAAAGGTTGGTTATGTCGGTTCCGTTCCAAAGAATGGTACCGCCCGTGGGCTGAACAATACCCGAAATGGCCTTTGCCAGGGTGGTTTTACCGCCACCGTTGGGGCCGGTAAGCACAAGGAAGGTGCCGTCTGCCACGGTAATATCTATATTTTTAAGAATGTCTACCTTTTCTCCGTCTTCATTAACGGCAGAAAAGCATAAATTTTTTATTTCAAGCATTTTATACTCCTTTTCGTAAGGAATTGTGTGTATGAGTAATACCTTTTTATGAATTCTATCTCTTATCTTTTCTCGCCTATCTCCAATGCTGATTGTTTATAAGTTCCTTTATTCTTTCGTACTGCTCACGGTAATAAGCTTCCCTGTCAGAATTTAAATGATTCAGGATATTTGCTATGCATTTTGCACTTAATGCCTGCTGAAAAGCAAGGTCTACAA
>JAZSDB010000011.1:0-4836 GCA_045530975.1 Eubacteriales bacterium | reverse complement strand
GTCGTCGCCCTCGGATTTTATAATGTTAAGCTCACGTATATCTCTGGAAACGGTGGCCTGAGTAACCTTGAATCCGCATTCGTTGAGCTTTGCCTGAAGCTCCTCCTGGCGGTCGAAATTATTGTTTTTTATAAGCTCTGTCAGTTTTGCCTGTCTGCTGGTTTTCATTGATGTTACCGCCTTTATGGGGTGTGAAATGTATTTATGTTCAGCTCATTTTCTTGTAAAGGGTTTCGTAAAAAGCATCCTTTTTAAGCTTTATCAGCTTTAAGGTTTTTTCGGCGCGGGAAACAACCACTCTGTCACCGAATTTAAGAGTGCAGATGGACTTTCCGTCGGCCAACAGCATATTGTTTCCGTCGGTGCGGTTGCGGTCATAGGTTTCCAATACCGAATTGGGTGAGAATACCATTGCTCTCGAGCCCAGTGCATGAGGGCAAATGGGACAAACACAAAATGCATCAAGCTTGGTATCTATAATGGGACCGCCTGCACTCATGGCATAGGCGCTGGACCCTGTGGGAGTGGCAATAATAATGCCGTCTGCACGGTAGGCGCAAACCGCCGTGCCGTCACACATAAGCTCCAAGCTGGCAATGTCGCCGTCGGTATGTCTGGAAATAACCGCCTCATTTAAAGCCAGAGTTTCAGCAATCTGATGTCCGTTGCGGAAAACACGAATATCCAAAAGCATACGATCCTCGGTATCGAAGCCATCTTTAAGGGCGGAAAGAATGTGCAACTCTCCGTTTTCCAATCCGCTCATATAACCCAAGGTGCCGAAGTTTATGGCTGTTATGGGCTTGTTTTCGGTATATGCAATCCTTGAGGCCTTCAGCATTGTGCCGTCGCCGCCGAGGGCTATAATGGCATCGTAGCTTCCGTTTCTATTGGGGGAAAACCTTTCGTGCTCAATGCCTATACTGTCCAAAACACGCTCCACGTCTGCAATCTGGCTTTCGGTAATACTGCCCTTGTAGCCGGGGAACAGAAGTATTCTTTTAACAGTCATAAAATCACGCTTTCTGTTTTTTGTAAAGTGAAAGATATTCTCGGTTACCGTCTCCGCCTTCAATGGGAGATTGGGTGAAATTCAATGGAACAAAGCCCTGCTTTCGGGCCTCTGCATTAAGCTTTTCCATTATTTCCCCTATAATTTTTCCGTCCTTGTCCTTCACTATTCCGCCCTTGCCTATGTTGGAGCGTCCTGCCTCGAATTGGGGCTTTACAAGGGTTATCATCAAGCCGCCGTCCTGCAAAATATCACCGCAGGCGGGGTAGATGAGCGATTGGGAAATAAAGGAAACATCCATCACAATCATATCGATTGCACGGTCGAAATCCTGCCTTACGGCATTGCGGGCGTTGAAGCTTTCCATTACGGCCACACGGTTGTCGCATCGTAGCTTTTCGGCAAGCTGTGCGGTGCCCACGTCCAGCGCATAAACAAATTCAGCGCCGTGCTGAAGCAGACAATCGGTAAAGCCGCCTGTGGATGCACCGATGTCCAGAACGGTAAGTCCCGCAGGGTCAACCGAAAAACTCTCCAAGGCGTGCTGAAGCTTTTCGCCTGCACGGGAAACATATCTGTCTCTCTGTAAAATCTCTATCTTTTCGGTCCCTTCCATAGGGAGGGAGTGCTTGTCGGCCACTTTGCCGTCAATCAGAACCTGCCCTGCCTTAACGGCACTCTGGGCCTTGCTTCTGCTGGGGAAATAGCCCTTTTCGGCAAGAAATACATCCAATCTCATTGCTTCACTCCGCCAATTACTTCACGGGCAATATCCTTGGGAGATAAGCCAAGCTCCTCCAAAATCTCGGCATTACTGCCGTGCTGAGGGAATATGCCGTCGATGGCCTTTACAACAAAACGTTTATCCTGCAATAATCCCTGCTGAGCCATTTGGGCGCAGAGGGTACTGCCGATTCCGCCGATTTTTATGCCTTCTTCGGCAAAAACTATATTGTCCATACCCTTCAATGCGGCAAAAATGCCGTCAAAAGGCAGGGGCTGAAGTTGGGTTATGCTTATCAGTCTGGTGGGCTCGCCCATTCTTTCGCAAACCGATGCGGCTGTAATACAGCTTTCGGTCAGGCGGCCGTAGGTGATAAGTGCGCTTTTGGGGCTGTCACCGAAATTACGGCAGGAAAAGCCGTCGAAATCCGAAAAGCTGTCAAGGACAATGTCGTTGCTCTTGGGATAACGGATAACCACGGGACCGTTGTCCTCCAAGGCCTTGTCGAAGCATTCCTCAAGGGATGCAAAGCTGTTGGGGGAATATACCTTTACATTGGGAATGTTGGTTGTAAATGCGGTATCAAATATGCCGTGGTGGGTTGCACCGTCGTTGGCCACAAGCCCTGCTCGGTCCAGCATAATTATTACGTGTAAATTCTGCAATGCGGCATCGTGAATGAGCTGGTCATAGGCACGCTGCATAAAGGTGGAATATACGGCAAAAACCGGGATAACGCCTTCGGTTGCCAGACCGCAGGCAAAGGTCATTGCGTGTTCCTCGGCAATGCCCACATCATAAAATCTTTCGGGGAATTTTTTTGCAAAGGCGGAAAGACCTGTGCCGTCGGGCATTGCGGCGGTAATGGCTGCAATTTTTTCGTTTTTCTCGGCTCTGTCGCAGATGATTTTGCCGAAACGGTCGGAAAAGGATTCCTGCCCCGACTTTATTTTGCCGCTTTCTATATCAAATCCCGAAATGCCGTGGAAAAGGTCGGGCCTTTCCTCTGCGGGAGCATAGCCCTTGCCCTTGGTGGTGCAGATATGTACCACACTGCATTTCTTGTCGTCCTTGGCCTCACGCAATACACGCTCGAGATGCTTTTCGTCATTGCCGTCCAGCGGGCCGTAATAGGTAAGACCGAACTGCTCGAAGAAATTCTGGCTGAGCAAAATCTTCTTCATTCGGTTTTTAAAGGCCTTTGCGCCACTTGTAAGATAGCATCCGATATAGGGAATACTGTTGAAAAAGCGCTTTATTCCGTGCTTGAAATTAAAATACTTTGCGCTGGAGCGGAATTTGGAAAAATACTTGCTCATACCGCCCACGTTGGGAGATATGCTCATATCGTTGTCGTTAAGGACGATTATCAGTCTTTCGGCATCGGCGCAGTTGTTCAGCGCCTCGTATATCATACCGCCGGTAAAGGCGCCGTCGCCCACTACTGCTACGGTGTATGCCTCTTTTCCGCAAATGCGGTTAGCCGCAGCGATACCCGCTGCGGCTGAAATGCTGGTGGAGCTGTGTCCGGCACCGAAGGCATCGTGCTCGCTTTCGCTTCTTTTGGGAAAACCCGAAATACCGCCGTAGCGGCGCAGTGTGGAAAATTCCTCTCTGCGGCCGGTTAAAAGCTTGTGCACATAGCTCTGGTGTCCAACATCAAAAACTATTTTATCTGTAGGAGAATCAAAAACACGGTGCAGGGCAATGGTCAGCTCAACTGCGCAAAGATTGGATGCCAGATGGCCGCCGTTGACCGATACTGTTTTCAAAAGCTCCTGACGGATTTCTTCCGCAAGAACAGAAAGCTCCTCCTGGGGAACCTGCTTCAAGTCTTGCGGTGAATTGATTTTTTCGAGGATCATATTCTGCTTTATGTACGGCGGAATTGCCATACCGTCCTTCGATTTATTTATGGTTACTTGCGGAAGCCGCAAAGAATTTTCGCTGTGAAATGTACGATTTTCACATTGTGCTTTATAGCCACCGATTTGCCCATGGCCTTTCCGCCTACGGTAAGGGCGGAGATAAGGGAAGTAAGGGTGAGGGTGAGCAAAAGCGCTATGTCCGGGTCGAAATCAACAAAAAGCTTTACTGCAATTCCCGCACCGGTGGCACCGCTCACTACGCCTGCGATATCGCCTACGATATCATTGCAGAAGGAGCTGACCTTTTCGGCATTGTTAATAAGCCAAACCGCCTTTTGCCCTGTTTTAAGGCGCCTTGCGGCCATTGAGTTGAAGGGGCTTATGTCGGCTGTGGCAACGGCCAGACCGATGATATCAAAAATGATGCCCAAGAAAATAATGCCTATAAGCACCGAGGCGGCCACAATAATGGGCAATGCCTGCACAACCTTGTCGCTGGCGGCGGAGAGAGCCAATGTTATAAAAAAGCTCATCATAAAAGCGGCTACAATCCAAGCGGTGTTGCCCTTTTTCTTGCTTTTCTTTTCTTTACTTCGGGGGGGTACCTTGTCGTCCATAACAGTTCCTTGTGAATTATTTAGTGCGGATGGCGGCACAAAACGTAAACTTTGTGGCATGCGGTCAAGTAGGTTTTCCCAACAGACTACTTTTTGTCGCCAATAAAGCGGTTCCCCTTTAAAGTCTGATGCGGTACATTGCTGTATCCGCGACTTGATTGCCTGTAAGTCCACACTGCAATCCGTTTTGTGCCCGAAAAAATCCTCAGCCTAGGAGATTTCCTCAATGTCCCTTCTTATCTGCCTAATCCTCTTTTGCAGATATGATTTCAATAGGAATAATTCCGTCTTTGGTAGCTAATCTCCGACAGACCTGACCTATATCCGCCATACCCACGCAAGGCAGGCTACATCTATCCACAGCGTCAAAATTGCACCGCGCGATAGGTTTAATCTTTAATCTGTGCCCTCCTCGGACAGCAGGGATTACTCCAAGCTATTCACGGGAACCCACAGAAGAAAGCCTCCAAAGGTAGGTGGGTCGAATGCCGTATGCCATTACAGCCCGCCCACAAACCTATTCTCCCAGCACCCACCCTCAACTGGGCGTAGACAGCAGGCACAAGGAGCTTCATCGATTTGCCTTTACGCGTATTTTTAGGCACGCTCTCAGCA
>JAZSDB010000206.1:0-7846 GCA_045530975.1 Eubacteriales bacterium | reverse complement strand
GGCAATTACCACAGCTGGCTCCTTTTCATTATCGGCATCCCCGGGCAAATCATAATCATTATGTGGTCCTTTTTCAAGGCAAAATTTTTTATGAAATCCCGTAACAAAAATTCGTAAAAATGCAAAAAGCTCGCAATCTTTTAAAAAAGATTGATAAAAGCTTTTCGAGTCTGCATTGAAGTGTCGTGAGTGCCTGTTACACCCTCACCGCAAAAAATCAAATCATATAAAAATATAAAAAGCTCGGAGATTTCCGAGCTTTTGTTTATTGCTGCTTAGTTAAATTCCAAAGCGCATTTTGTAGGAGGTTACGGTGTTCTGCATAAGCATTGCGATGGTCATAGGACCGACACCGCCGGGCACTGGTGTGATAAAGGATGCCTTTTCGGCGCAGGAATCGAAATCAAGGTCACCGATGAGCTTGTCGCCCACACGGTTGATGCCCACGTCGATAAGCACAGCGCCCTCCTTAACCATATCGCCGGTAATCATTGCAGGTCTGCCGCAGGCGGCCACCAGAATGTCGGCATTTTTAGTAAAGGATGCAAGGTCCTTTGTGCGGGAATGGCAAACAGTAACGGTGCCGTTTTCTGCCAGAAGCAGGGCGCTCATGGGCTTGCCCACGATGTTGCTTCTGCCCACAATTACACAGTTTTTGCCCGAAACCTCAACACCTGCTTCGTGGATAAGGCGCATAACACCTGCAGGGGTGCAGGGCATAAAGCGGGGTGCACCGGTGAAGAGCTTGCCCACGTTGTAGGCGTGGAAGGCGTCCACGTCCTTGTCGGGGCTGATGGCTTCGATAACCTTGTCTGGGTCGATCTGCTTGGGCACGGGCATCTGTACAAGGATGCCGTCAACGTTTTCGTCCTTGTTGAGGAAATCTATCAGCTCCAAAAGCTTTTCCTCGGTTTCGGCTTCATCAAGGAGGTATTCCAAGCTGGTAATTCCAACCGCCTCGCAGGCCCTTTTCTTGTTGCGAACATAAACCTGACTTGCAGGGTCGTTACCTACAAGGATAACGGCAAGGCAGGGGGCACGGCGGCCGTCGGCGGGGAGTGCCTTTATTTCATCGGCAATTTCGCCCTTGCATTTTGCGGATATTGCTTTTCCGTCGATAATATTCATATTACTGTTCCTCTGTTTCTTCTTGAATTTCTGCTTCATCTTGCTCTTCTTGGGGAGCTTCCTCGCTGTCTGCCTGAGAGAGGAGTTCAAAAACCTCGTCTTTCAGAGCGTTTTCCTCTTTGGCGTTGTTTTCGGTTATGTGAGCAAAGGTGGGGATGTATTCCGCCGCATCCATATCCGATTCCTTCTTTTGCTTTGCCCGTACCAGCAGACCGATAACCGATGCAAGAACGCAGGCGATACCCACAAACACCGAAAATTTAATGGTGGTGCCGGGGATGTAAAGACTGTCTGCACGGAGGGTTTCTATATAGCTTCTGCCAAGGCCGTACCAGCCAAGGTAAGCAAAGAAGATTTTGCCGTGGAAGCTCTTAAAGCGGTAAAGTACAAAAATGATAAGGGCAAAACCGAGGAGATTCCAAAGGGATTCGTAGATAAAGGTGGGGTGCACGCAGGCCTTGCCGAGATATACGCCGTCAACCTTTACGTGGTCCAGCTCCATTCTCCAGGGGATGCTGTCGATGCCTTCGCTCCAGCCGTAGGCCTCACCGTTGATGAAGTTACCCCAACGGCCGATGGCCTGACCGAGCATAACGGCAGGTGCCAGCGCATCCAATACCGAAAGGGCGTTTATCTTCTTTATCTTGCAGTAAACCAAAACGGTAATAAGCCCGAAGAGGATACCGCCGTAAATGGCAAGCCCGCCCTTGCGGAGGTTGATCATATTTAAAAATCCCGTGCCGCTGTAATGCTCCCATTGATTAATAACATAGGCAACACGGGCGCCTATCACACCAATGGGCAGGGCAAGGAGGGTGATGTTGTAAACATCGTCGGCCTTTAGCTTTTCCTTTTTGTCGGCAAGACGGAAAAAGGTGACAAAGGCAAGGCACATTCCCAAGGCGATAATTACGCCGTACCAATGGATTTCAAAATCAAAAAAGGGCAGGGTGAATGAATTTTTAATGTTAAATTCCCAACCGAGGCCGGGGAAGGCAATTCTTTTGCCCATGGTCATTCTCCTTTCTTGCTGTCCACAATACTTATTGCGCAGTTTTCGATGTCCAGAGAAAGCAATGCCTCTCTCACCTCTTCAAAGGTGATGCTGCGCAGAATATTTACACAATCGTATTCATCATAGGGCAGATGTCCGTCGGTGGCAAAGGTGGCGGTGATGTCCTCGCCCGAATCGAAAAGTGACAGACATTCGGCAAAGGCGGCCTTCTTTTCACGGAGGAACTGCTCCTCGGTAAAGAAATTCTCCTTCTTTTTATACAATTCCGCCTTGACACGGCTCAAAACCTCGTAGGGGTTGGTGCTGGAGCCGGTAACCACCACATAGGCGCTGGTTTTTGACTGATTGAACCCTGCGAAAAAGCGTTCGCTCAGCAGACCGCAGCCGTAGTTGGTGCAATAAAAATCACTTGCACGGCCAAAGGCGAGAGAAATGGCAATCCTCATTGCCGATGCCTTTCTGAAAACCTCCGCAGAGGGGGCCTCGGGGGATTTGCACTTGAAGCCGATGGAGAAAAGGGGTGCTGCCACGGGAGAATTATAAAGGCAGGTGCTTTCCTTGATTCCGTAGGGCTCTTCATCTATGAGGGTTTGCGGTCTTTTTTTGCCCATATTGGGGAAATATTTTTCGGCAAGAGCGGCAACCCTATCCATATCAACCCTGCCGCAAACGCATAGGGTGAGATTTTCGGGAGTGTAAAAATCACGGTAGGCACGTCTGAGAATATCAGGCGTGATTTCCGAAATAGATTCCACCGTGCCTGCAATGGGCATTACGGTGGGGTGGTTGTGAAACATAGCCCTGCAGAGATTACGGGTGACTTTGGCGGTGGGCTGGTCCTCGTACATCATAATCTCACGGGCGATAATCTTTTTCTCCTTTTCCACCGATGCATCGGAAACATTCACCTGCGAAACCGCTTTCAGCAGAATATCCAGATTTTCAAAAAAGTTTTCGGTGCAGGCAAAATAGTAGCAGGTGCTTTCGTAGGAGGTAAAGGCATTGGCATTGCCGCCGAAATTGTCAAATTCCGAAAAGGCATCGCCGCCGTCCGGTGTTTCAAACATTTTGTGCTCCAAAAAGTGAGCGGTGCCGGAGGGCAGTGAAAAAACACCCTCCTCGGTGCGGTATTTCAGGTCGGAGCCGCCGAAATCACAGCAAAGCATTGCAAATTTGTTTGGAAAATCCTTGGGGATAACAGTAATTTTCAGTCCCGAAGGAAGATAAGCGCTGTAATAGCATTCGTTGAGGGAGGCATCCTCTTTCTTGATAAATTCTATCATTTCTCATCCTCCCCGCAAAGTATATATTCCAGCTCGGGAAGTACGGTTTTGGCCATAGCGATGACCTCTTCACGTGTTACACCGGAAACATATTCTATATTTTGCTCCGCTGTTGCGGAATCCTCCAATATAAGCTGACCGAGCATATAGGAATTTATGGCAGACAGACTGCCTTCAATGCTGTGCAGACTGCGAATGATGGAATTTTTGGCGTTTTCAAGGTCGCTTTCGCTGAAATCACCCTCGGCCATGGCCTTTACCTGACGGTAGATGGCATCGATGGCCTGCTGCTCCATACCCTTTTCCAATCCGCAGGAAACAAAAATAATATTCTTTCTGCCCGAGGGATGGCTGGAGCAATAATAGCAAAGCCCCTCCTTTTCACGGACATTCATAAAGAGCTTGCTGGAGGGCGAGCCGCCGAAAATTTCATCGTAAACCGAAAGCACGGCACGCTTTTTTGCGGTGGAGGGCATCTCCACCAATAAGCCCAGAATGAGAACACTCTGCTCCATCTCCATAGCTTCCTGCACACGGAGAATTTCATTTCTGGCGGGATGAACCACCATTTTGGGCAGGGTGAACCTGCGGGGTGCAAAGGGAAGATGTGCCTTCACGCACTCCTCTACATATTCAAAATCCGCATCGCCTGTATAATTGATATAAACGGGCGCATCGGTTAAAAGCTTATTGTAATAGCCAACCAGCTTACTGCCGTCAAGGGCGGAAACACCCTCCACGGTGCCTGCCGCTTCTACGGCAAAGGGCTCGCCGGGGCACATAATTTCACGGGCGCGCTTCATTGCATAGGCGGGCTTGCTTTCGATAATGGAGGTGATTTCCTCTATCAGACACTTCTTTTCGCCCTCCAAATTATCGGAAGGGAAAATGCCGTCAACCAGATAAGGTCTGAAAATGGCGCCGCCCAAAAGCTCGGTAGCACGGAAAAGCAAACGCTCGCCGTCAAAGGCGTAGGAATCGGATATTGTGCTGATTTCCAAGGTTACAAGCAGGGTTTCGCCCTTGCGCTGAACATAGGCATCCAGCCCCAAAGCATATAGCTCATCCTTTATAAGAGAAAAGGATTGCATAGTGGGGTAATCTCCTGTGGAAAGGGAAAGGAGATTGGTAAGCAGAGAATATCCCGATGCCGTTTCCTCCTCCAGCGGGAGTGCAAAGGAAACGGTCATTAATGCCGATTTGAACTTGTTTGTATTGCAGACCGAGAGAAAAACTCCCTCCTGCAGTGTAGATCTATATATATTCATCGATAACTTTCAAACTTTAATTTATTTTTGAGAGATAAGAGCTATTGCGGAGGCGGAAATACCTTCCTTCCTGCCCGTAAAGCCCAATCCCTCCTCGGTGGTGGCCTTTATGCTTACAAGGCCTGCATCGATACCGAGAACCGAAGCAATGTTGTTTCGCATATCGTCTATGTGGGGCGCCAGCTTGGGGGCCTGCGCCATAATTGTAGAATCGATATTGTTGATGACAAAGCCCAGCTCATTGAGCTTTCTTGCCACTTCCTTCAATAAAATAAGGGAATTAATGCCCTTGTACTGCATATCGCTGTCGGGAAAATTCTTCCCTATATCGCCCAAAGCGGCGGCGCCCAGCAGTGCATCGCAGATAGCGTGGGTGAGCACGTCGGCATCGGAATGGCCCAGCAAGCCCTTATCGTGAGGAATTTCCTTACCGCCCAAAATGAGCTTTCTGCCCTCTGTCAGCTTGTGAACATCATAGCCCTGACCTATTCTAAGCATTGCCTTCACCCCTGCTTTTCATAATTGCCTCCGCCAGCGGTATGTCGCTTTTGGAGGTTAGCTTCATATTGTTTTCGGTTGTTTTAATATATTCCACCCTGTAACCGCCCGCTTCCAGCAGTGCCGTTTCGTCGGTAAGATTTTCGGGAGAGGAGCATTTGGTGCGGGAATCGAGATAAAGGTCAACCTTAAAGCATTGAGGAGTCTGCACCGCAAACATCCTGCTTCTGTCGGGGGTGACAATATTGCCCTGACCGTCGATAAGCTTTACCGTGTCGGTAATGGGGGAGCAAACACAGGAGGCACCTGCCTTTTCCGCCCTGCTTATGGCCTCTTCTATAATTTCCGCTGTGATAAAGGGCCTTGCGCAATCGTGAACACACACAATTTCGGCACCCCTTTCACGGGCCTGCATTACACCGTTGTAAACCGAAATACCCCGTGTGCTGCCGCCCAAAACAAAGCTGACGGGCTTTTTGAAGCCCGCGCTCAGTTCCTTTAAGGACTGTATGTTATCCTCGGAGCAAACCACAACAACCCCGTCAACGAAGGTGCTGTCGAAGGCCCCGAGGACATATTCAAAGAGAGTTTTACCCAAAAGGCGGATGTTTGGCTTGGAAACACCGCCCATACGGTTACCGCTGCCTGCGGCGGCAATAACGGCATAGGATTTGGTTTTTCCCTGTTCCATAATAACCCACCTTTCTGATTTTTTACTTGATTATCAGCCCTGATAATCGTAACCCATCTGCAATGCCTTTGCGTTCAATTCGCCAAGCTCGGGCTTTGCCTTGGGTGCGGATGCCTTAATGCATTCCATAAAGTAATCGGCATCGAAAAGGCCGGTTTTCTTTATGAGGTGACCGAGAATGATTACGTTTGCAAGCTTGGGGAAGCCCGCCTCGTTTGCCATCTTGGTGGCAGGAATGTAATAGGCATTTACATCGCTGCGAGTGGTTTCAACATCGATAAGAGAGCTGTCGATAACAATGGTACCGCCCTCAACCACACGTCCCTCAAACTTAATAAGGGAGGGCTTGTTCATAGCGATAAGAATGTCGGGAGAGGTAACCATGGGAGAGCCGATGGGCTCATCGTCAATGTTTACCGAGCAGTTACAGGTACCGCCACGCATTTCGGGACCGTAGGAGGGAAGCCAGCTAACCTGCTTTTCGCTCTTCATACCTGCGATAACAAGCTGCTTGCCCGCAAAAAGAATACCCTGACCGCCGAAGCCGGCTAAAAGTATTGCGCTCATTTTGTTTCCTCCTTTGTAACATCCTTATATACGCCGAGAGGATAGTGAGCCATCATATTCTCACGGAGCCATTCAAGGGATTTTTCGGGGGAAAGACCCCAGTTGGTAGGACAGGTGGAGAGAACCTCGATAATGGAAAGACCTCTCTTTTCCTGCTGCATCTGGAAGCCCTTTTTGATGGCCTTCTTTGCGGCAAGAACGTTCTTCACGCAGTCAACCGAAACACGCTCTGCATAGGCCACGCCATCGAGAGTGCTTACCATTTCGCAAACACGGATGGGGTTACCCTGAATTTCCTTAATTCTGCCGTAGGGAGAGGTGGTGGAAACCTGACCGAGAAGGGTGGTGGGAGCCATCTGACCGCCGGTCATACCGTAAATAGCGTTGTTTACAAAGATAATGGTGATGTTTTCACCTCTTGCGCCAACGTGCACCGTTTCTGCGGTACCGATAGCGGCAAGGTCACCGTCGCCCTGATAGGTAAATACATTCAGGTCGGGGTTTGCACGCTTAACACCGGTGGCAACAGCGGGAGCTCTGCCGTGGGGCGCTTCAATCATATCACAGTTAAAGTAGTTATAAGCAAATACTGAGCAGCCAACGGGCGCAATACCAACGGTTTTGTCCTCCAGACCAAGCTCATCGATAGCTTCTGCAACCAAGCGGTGAATAATACCGTGGGTACAGCCGGGACAGTAGTGGAAGGGGGCGTCGGTCAGTGCATGAGGTTTATCAAAAACTATCATTATTTATTTCCTCCTGCATATTCTTCAATTTTGGCAAGTATATCTTCGGGAGAGGGAATCATACCGCCGGTTCTGCCGTAGTGGTAAACTTCCTTCTTGCAGTTGATGGCAATCTTGATGTCGTTTACCATCTGACCCATATTCATTTCCACGGAGAGGAAGCACTTTGCGCTGTCGGCAAGGGCGTTAAGCTCCTTGTTGGGGAAGGGGTAGAGGGTGATGGGACGGAAAAGACCTGCCTTTATGCCCTTCTTGCGGGCATTGCGAACTGCGGTTTTTGCAATTCTGGAGGTGATACC
The DNA here is from genome assembly GCA_045530975.1 of Eubacteriales bacterium. Taxonomy (GTDB): domain Bacteria; phylum Bacillota; class Clostridia; order Oscillospirales; family CAG-382; genus Coliplasma. Next base: position 351 of record JAZSDB010000206.1, on the reverse strand, counting down.
GTAGGCAACTACAACAATATCTGCATCCTCGGTGAGATATTCCTCGTACTTAACCTCGGTTTCCTCAATCTTCTTGTATCTTTCGAAGCGCTCGAGAACGGTTTTTTCCAAAACCTCGGGCTCGATGTAAAGGGAGTTTACGATATTGTGCACTCTCTTTCCGCCGTGACCGCAGCAAGCCCAATCCTTTTCGGGAATTTCTCTCTGGGGCTTTGCCTCGAAATCAACGGGCTCCATCATCTGGCCCAATGCGCCGTCGGCAAGAATCATACAGGGCATACGGTAGATGTCCGCAAGGTCAAAGGCCTCGCCGGTAAGGGTGGCCATTTCCTGCACCGAGTTGGGCGCAAG
>JAZSDB010000240.1:0-1525 GCA_045530975.1 Eubacteriales bacterium | reverse complement strand
TATAGGTCAGTTTGCGGATAATTTTATTTTTTCTGTTATAGTTTTTACTTTTTTTGCCCCCATTTTCTGGGATGGCTTCCATTGGACATTGCTTCAATGCTCTATGTGCGCCCTTACAGGTGCCGTTGCCGAGCTGTTAATGCAGGTAGTTTTCTCCCCTTGGGGATATAAAATTACCGCAAAATGGCGCAGAGATTCGGTGGGTAAAGAATATTTTGATTTTGTCAGCAGGGAAGTGAAGTAATGAAAATTTTGATCACAGGCACCTCCAACGGAATAGGAAAGGCCATCGCCGAGCTGTTTTTAAGGGAGGGCCACAGTGTTTACGGTATCGACCGTTGCGAAAGCGCAATTGATCATCCCTCCTATGTTCATTATGTCTGCGATGTGCGCTGTAAGGATATGCTTCCCGAGCTGGATGGGGTGGAAATCCTTATAAACAACGCAGGCACACAAAATGAAGAGGATATCGACATCAATCTTAAAGGGCTTATCTATGTTACCGAAAAATACGCTCTTCAAAAGGATATAAAATCGGTTCTCAATATCGGCTCCGCCAGCGGACATACCGGTGCTGAATTTCCCGAATATTGCGCCAGCAAGGGTGGCGTTCTGGCCTATACAAAAAATGTTGCTATGCGTATAGCTCCCTTCGGTGCCACCTGCAACAGCTTGGATCCGGGCGGAGTGACAACGGCTCTGAATGAATGTGTAATGACCGACGAAAAGCTTTGGGCGGCCATCATGGACGAAACTCCCTTGAAGCGCTGGGCAACCCCCGAGGAAATGGCTCAGTGGGCCTACTTCCTTACCGTGATAAATAAATTCTGCACGGGACAAAACATCCTTGTGGATGGCGGAGAATCCATAAATTACCACTTTATTTGGAAGGATTAACGGCTTTTTGGGCAGAAAATCCGTAAAATGATGTAAAACTGTTGACATTTGGGACATTGTGTGATATTATGTCGCTGTTAATTTAATATTCTGTGTGAAGCATTCAGAACCTTTTGGGGACTGAATGTGGACAGAACTTTGGAGACGCTCATCAATTTGAGGGCCGAAGGTGCAAGCGCAAATGCGTAAACTCTCAGGCAAAAGGACAAAGAAAGCTTTATGGCTTGTTGTGTTTTTGACGGTACGCAGTTTGCGTAACCGTCATTTTTTATTTTATGTTCAGGAGGATATATGAACAAGTTTATCGAAACAGTCGCATCTGTAAATGATGTGGTAAACAGTGCTGTTTGGGGCTTGCCCGGCTTGATATTGCTTATCGGTACGGGTATTTTGCTTACATTCGGTACTAAATTTTTCCAGGTTTTTCATATCGGACATTGGTGGAAAAAGACTATCGCCAGCGTGTTTAAAAAGGACAGTAAGAGTACAAAAAGCAGCGATAAAAAGTCTATTTCCCAGTTCCAATCTCTCTGTACCGCCCTTGCGGCAACAATCGGTACAGGTAATATTGTGGGGGTCTCGGGGGCTATTGCGCTCGGTGGAGCAGGTGTTGTGTTTTGGCTTGCTA
>JAZSDB010000007.1:0-6366 GCA_045530975.1 Eubacteriales bacterium | reverse complement strand
ATTGTTCATTCTGTTTATCCAGTCGCTGATAGACGATTTGCCGCCTTTTTTCATGTAAAATTCTCTGTACAGCATTTCACCGAACAGACGTCCATCCTCCTGCACCTCGGCAAGAGCGGAGGTTATCCTGTCCTCCTGCTCCATATTGAATACCATCCAGGGGATGCATTCGGACGATTTTCTGATAACTGCATACATTTCAAAAAGGGACATATCTTTAAAGCGGTTGTCTATAAATTCAGAAGATTTGTGTGTTTCGACATTTCGTCCTGCGACCACACAGCAATATGCTAACCAGGTGAGTGTTTTATATACCTTTGTATCGGCGGCCATAACAGCATTGAAGGCATTGTTCAGTGCTTCGTGGCCTGCCTGAGTATTCTCTGCCTTGGCGGCAAAAAATTCCTCTATTACATCATCGGGGATGAGCTGCTCATTGCCCAAGCCGGGAGAAAGCTTCTTCATTAAGCTGTTGGTGTAATTTCTTGCAACCACGTGCAACCAACGGAAAAAGCCGTCCGGATTGTCATTGATAGGTTTATCAAGGCCGTTTTTAAGCAAGAACATTGAAACAGTCTTCTTCATAAACAGAATATGAAGATTATGCATAAGGTCCTCTGCCGTGCCGTAGCGCTTTAAAACCGAATAACGCTGAACCCACGATCTTACACGTGACTTCAAGGTACGCTCAACCAAAGCGCAAAGCATATCATACCTTATCGGTTTGCCCAAAAGCTCACCGGCCATTACCTGAAATTCTTCCTTGGTTATAGACAAAACAGCCCCTCCTCTTTTTTGTAAAATGTAGAATTAATCATATTTTTGTAATTTAAGATTATATCATATTAAATTCTTTACGTCAAGATGTCAAGGGGCTGTTAATGCTTGCCTGTTCAATCAAAAAGTGTATCGAAAAGCATTTTCAGTGAGCTGTTGCCTCCCTCCTCGTCGCCGGAGGAAAAACGTTTTCTCGAGGCAACTTTGTCGATTACACCTATAGTTCTGTCGGAAACACAACGGAAATAGCGTTCGTTGTACAAATAGATAAGGTTGAGCTGTTGGAGAACAACCAATGCATCTCTTGCCGTTTCTTCACCCTTCAGCTTATCCTCCGCATCCTTAAAGGTAATTCCGTCCCTTTCCTTCAAAAGGCAAAGGACTGTGGCGGAATAGCGGTTTATCTCCTTACAGATACCGTCAACCTCGCTTCTCTCCAATTTGCGAAGCTTCATATTTTTGGGGTATATTTTATATCGCAAGCCGTCACCTGCAATCATTGCCCAGCCGCGATTGATAATATTATCCAGAAAACGTCTTGCGTCGGCATAGGACAGAGAAAACCTTTGCTGTATCCAGGGAACGCTTACATAATCCTCGTTGCGCAGTATTTCTTGTAGTATCAAGCCGTTTGTTTTTTTCATATTTATCACCTTAAAATGCAAACATATCATCTACGGGATGCCTGAACCCGTTATTCTTTCTTTCCGACACCTGATATTTTTGATGCCGTTCCTTGTTGGGCATTTTTCTGTCGAAGGGGTCTGTGGGCTCTATATCAAATTCGGGGCAGGTATAGCTGCGTTCAAACCACGACCAGAGCACGTCTTCTCTCATCTGAGTGACAATACATTCACCCGGCTTTAATGAGGTCAATGCGCTTACCGGCACCAGCGAAACGGTATCCTTGTCATAGCGCTCTATGGTTTCACCCGCACCGTTGAGAGCGGAAACGGGAGAAAGTATGGTCTTTCTGCCGCATTCCTCCGAAAATTCCCTTTTGGTATCGGGGTTGTTTGTACCGAAAAAGATATGGATATTCAGGTTATCCTTTATTATTTCAGCCGTTTCCCTGCCGTAAATATTATTAAGCTGGGCATAGGATTGAAGAATAAGAAGAAACCATACATTTCGTCCCGCACAGGCAGATATTACTTTGTCAAAGTCCTTAAAGGCGGGCAGGTTGCCGAATTCATCCAAAAGGAAATAGAAGGGACGGCGCAAACGTGTGCCCTTTTTACGGGAAATGGCGATAAGCTCGGTATAGAGATTGGTGAGGAAGAGCGAGATGATTTCATAGTGCAGACTTTCCTCATCCTTGTAGCACACAAAGATAACCGTGGGCTTTCCGTCATCCAGCTCCTGAATTTCAAAGGTATTGCGGGCGGTAATACGTCGCACCGCAGTATCTCTGAACTTGTTCATCTTTGCGGCAAATTCCGAAGAAATACAGCGTCTTGTGGTATTTGCCTGCTCAAGAATACACTTTTTTGCAAGCTGAAGCGCCCTTGAGGTTTTTATATTTCTTCTGCCGAAATAGCCGTTATCGTATTCGGGATTGATGTCGGTAAAGGTATCAAAAATTCTGAGAGCGGTATCGAAGGAGAAAAGCTCTTCGGTAATTTCTCCGCTTTCGCTGTCCTCCAGCATTCCGTAAAAAAGAGCCATAAGAAGGTCACGGGCGGAGTCATCCCAAAAGGGATCCTTCACATTGGTATTGGGAATACAGGTGGCGCAAAGAGCGGTAATGCCCTTTTCCACCTCGTCCATATATTCCTCCTTCTTTTCCTCTATGTCCTTGTCCAGCTCGATCTGGTCGTCGTAAATCCTGCCCATAAAACGGTTTTTCGGTCCCTTTTCGGTTTTTACGATTTCAACCAAGCTTTCAACATTTAAATATTTTTGATAGAGGCGGTAATATTTGGTGAGGGGATTCCAACAATCGCTGATGGAGTAATTGGTGAAATCCAGCATCAGCACACGGTAGCCGTTATCGGTGAATTTTTTTGCACAGCTGCGATAAAGCTCCTGCTTGGGGTCGCTTATTACCATACTGGGCTTATTTTTCTTGCTTGCCATTGCGTGGATGGTGGGAATTACAAAGCCGGTGGTTTTACCGCTTCGGGTTGCACCGATGGCAAGAAGGTGGGAATCGGGGACAAAGGACACATTCAGGTGTCCCTTGCCGTCCCTTGTCATACATACGGGAATGCCCTCTACATTCTGTTTGGGCAGGCGGTCAAAGCGGTAGGTTACGCCCTCGTGGGAGGCACGGTATTCCTCCACGGAAACCACTTTTGCATTTTCGTAATCCTTGAATAAATCAATCTTCCTCACGGTAACTACCTCCTATGTAACCAAATCCACGCTTTGCAACCGGTGGATTGTCGCTTTCGCATACGGCCTTCAGGGCATCCAGCGAAATATCGGTTTTGCGCTGATAAACTGCGCTTCTGAATGCACTGTCGAGGATTTGCTGTACCCTCTTGGCGTCGTAGCTCACAAGATATTCCACACAGCCCTCCTCCAGCTTGGCGCCTTGGCAGCCGTAGGATTTTGCACGGGATTTAAAGAGCGAATCCACCAAAGCATTTTTCTCCTGTGCCGTGGTGTTTGCCGCCCAAAGGGTATCGCAGTATTCAGCCAGACTTTTAACATTGCGGGCACGACGCTTTGCAAAGAGGACAAAGACCATACCCGAAAGGTCCAGCGATACGGGGGGATGGAACAAGCGGAACTTTTTGCGGTAATTGTAATCGAGAAGCTTTGCCATCTCGTCGGCGCAGGCATCGGTCATTTCGTCACAGCTGTGAATCACAAACACCGTGCGGGCGTTTTTGGTTTCCGACAGACTGCGGAGGAAAAGGTTTTCGCTTCCGCAGTAGAAATCTCTTTCGGTAAGATTTGCACCGTCGATTTCGATAACCGAGCTGTCACCGAAGCCGCGAAGGATTATGCTTTTGTAGGCCTCGGAAACATATTCGTCGGGAGCTACAATCATCAAGGGAGCGTAAACCTCGGCGGAGCAATTTTCCATAACCGCCATATTCTGAAGGATTCTTGTAATTTCCTCTTCTCTTTTAAGGGGCGAGGAGGAAACACTGCTTTTATTAAAGGAAAGCTTCTTTTCGGTATCCACATCGAAGGGGAGGTCGGAAAGACTTACCGCCACGTCCTTTTGCTTGCTGAGAAGGAGCTTTTCCTTATCCTCCACCGAAATAATATCGGAAAAGGCAACCTTGGCGAAGATGCTGTCGTAATAATTGCGGCGGATTATGCCGAGACCGAAGGCCTTTTCGATAATTCTTGCGCTGTGGTTCTTTTCGTGAAGAGCTTTACAGCCGTAGGAGGAGCAGATTCGGGAAAGGATTTGCTTCTGTCCCGCATTGCGGAGCACGCTGTAAAGGATATCGAAGTATTGGCAACGGTTTTCACCGTCGTAGGCGATACCCAGCAGGTTACCCGCAAGACTGTTCCACTTGGCGCAAAGGCGAATTCTTTTAAGTGCACCCTTCACGTCCCTGCAAAGTCCGATGCCGTGATATTCCAGATATGCAAGACATACCATGGCATCCACATTGCCGTTCATTGCCATTACCAGCAGGGTATTTGAAACCTTTTCCTCGGTAAGGTTTTCGGCCTGCTTGAATAGCTCGTGCTTGGTCTGCATCGCTTCTCGCTTCTGTGCCATAATCATTCTGTCAAGGGAGGTCAGGTCGGTTTGCTGACCGCTTCTCTCGGCAAATTCTATGGTACGGCAAAGACGTTCATAGGATGCTATATTGGTTATTTCTCTGAAATGGGGTAAATTTACGTTTTTTCTGAGCTCCTCCAAATCCTCGAAGCCATCGAGACAGAAAACCGATGCCATATCCTGAAACATACGGTTTCTCTGCTTTTCCGTGATAAAATCGTCACAGATGGCCTCCAACAGAAAATACTGTGTGAGGAAGGGCTCTACCAAATATTCCTTATACATACTATCAGCCTCCTAAAGCTTTTATTTTTGCGGGCTTGAGCACGGCATCCACTATGCCGTATTCGACCGCCTCCTCTGCCGACATAACATAATCTCTATCGGTATCTGCGGCAATACGCTTGAGGGTTTTGCCTGTATTCATTGAAAGAATACTGTTCAGGCGCTTGCGCAAATATTCCATATGCCTTGCGGCAATTATAATATCGGAGGCCTGGCCCTGAGCTCCTCCGAGGGGCTGGTGGATAAGAATTTCGCTGTTGGGGAGGGCCAATCGCATGCCCTTGCTTCCCGAGGAAAGCAGGAATGCGCCCATGGATGCCGCCATACCCACGCAGATTGTACGAACCTTGCATTCAAGCGAATTGATGGTATCGTAAATCGCCAAGCCATCGCTTACAGATCCGCCGGGGCTGTTGATAAGGATTGTAAGCACTCTTTCTTCCATAGGAAGATTGTCTTCGATCATTTTCTGCTCGATGTAGTGCATTTGAGGGATAACCCTTGCGGCCATGCCTGTTTCGATCACACCAAATATGTAGATTTGGTTCTTGCGGAGCAGATACTGTTCGGACAGCATTTCGTTTGCGGGATGTTCTCTTGTCATTTTCATTTCCTGCCTTTCTTTTTCTTTGCAATTTCTTTTCATAAAATATAACTGCAAAATTCTTCCTTTTTCGCAGGGCAGGAAAAAATTTTTTTATAAATAAAAAAGCACCCTTTATTTTTACACAAAGGATGCTTATATTTTATTGAAGCAAGCCGTATTTTGTCTTGATACGGTCCAGCTTTTCAAGCATAGGACGTGAGGCAAGCATTAAAAAAATCACAGTGCCGACGGCCTGAACAAGGTCCATGGGGAGCCCTGCCGCATAGGATGCTGTAAGTGTTTGCCAATTTATACCCTGAGGGGCGGCTATCAAAAGAGACGCGGGGTTCATAATACCGCCGTATATGACAACAGCCGAAACAGCACCGAAGACCGAAAGGGCAAGAGGACTTCTGCGCAGCCATTCCTTTTTGAAAATCAGCCCCGCAAGAAAACCGATAAGGCCCATTGCCAGCATCTGCCAAGGGGTCCAGGGGCCCTGAGCAAAAAGCATATTAGAGAGGAGCATAGTAATCGCACCCACCAAAAATCCCGTTTCTCCGCCAAGAGCAACCCCCGCTATAATTGTGAGGGCAATTGTGGGCTTGAACTGAGGAAGCATAAAAAACAAGCTTCTCCCCACCACACCGATGGCACACAGCACGGCAATTGTTACAAGCTCCCTTGCCTTTGGCCTTCTTCCCTCAAAAACAAGGAAAAAGGGCAGCATACATTCAATAAGGACAAGGAAGGCCACAAGATTATACTGTCGGTCATCCATATAAAAGATGCCCGCATATACGGTAAGGGGAATAAGCAGCAAAATGCAAAGGGTTGCCATTATTGTCCCTTTACTTAATTTGTTTTTGGCCTTTTTTGCGGAGGCGATTTTTTTATTTTCGCCGTTTTTAGGCATTGGAGGCAGAGGGGGAGCAGGGCTTTCGTCCACTTCCCTTTTCTCGATTTTCCCGTTGCAACAGGTAATAATTTCCTCTACCGTAACGGCCTTTGGAAGAAGATGCCT
>JAZSDB010000244.1:0-5220 GCA_045530975.1 Eubacteriales bacterium | reverse complement strand
CCGCTTTCCATTTTATTGAAAACTTCATCCATTACATAGGCCTGTAATAACACCTTTTGTTCAACCAGCTTTTCATATGCCTTGTCCCAATCGGCCTTATTATCACCATTTATGTCCAGTCCAAGATAAAATTGAGCTATTGCAAAAGCATCTCTCGAATTGTTAAAGTTCAAGAGCTTACCTTTATATCTTTCATCCCAAAGTAACGACCAGCTATCAGGAATTTCTTCAACCATTTCTGTGTTGTAAATTACTCCTACTTTGCCAACATTATAAGGGACACTATACTTATCTTCAGGGTCATATTCAAGCCCCTTGTACTTGCTATCGATATACTTGTAATTGGGAATATTGTCGAAATTCAATTCGGCAAGTCTTCCCTCCTCTATCAAGCGGCCGATCATATAATCAGATGGAAAAATCACATCATAATCAACACTACCGCCACTCTCAAGTTTAGCATGCATGCTTTCGTTGGAATCATAATTGTCATACACAATCTTTATTCCGGTTAACTTTTCAAACTCTTCATTTACATTTACAGAGCCCTCGGAGCCATCAGAAATATAATAACCCCAATTATAAACACTTAGCTCCACTCCTTTGAATTTTTCATAATCAAATTGAGTGGTGGTTTCAACATATTCAATATCGCTCTCGGTGTCTTCTGCACAGGCGGTTAAAATAACAGTGGCGAAGAGCAGAACCGCAATAACAAACGCGAGTTTCTTTTTCAATTTTTTTCTCCTTTTTTGTTACCGCTTTTGCTGTCTTTATCTCCCACAAAGTTAATAAGAATCAGCAAAACAAGAACTACAACAATAATTACTGTATTTGCAGCATACAACGTAGGGCGAACACCCTTACGAACTGCAGAATAAATATAAATCGGCAGGGTTTCAAATCCGCTTCCCTTTACGAAATAGCTGATAACAAAATCGTCGAGAGAAAGCGTAAATGCCATTAACATACCGGAAACAACGCCCGGCATAATGCACGGCAGCTCTACCTTGAAAAACGACATAAGAGGAGAGCATCCCAAATCCATCGCCGCTTCAGGCAAACGCTTGTCCATTTGTTTAATCTTGGGCAAAACGGAAAGGATTACGTAAGGCAATGAAAAAGTTATGTGGGCAATAAGCATTGTCCAAAAGCTGGAATTAGACTGAATTCCAAGGATCGCCATAGTGAATCCAAACAAAAGCATCATAGATACGCCGGTAACTATATCGGGATTCATCATCGGAATATTTGTAACCGACAATAAAGATTTGCGCATATACTTTGATTTCATTCTACTGATACCAACCGCAGCCGCTGTGCCTAAAACGCCGGAAAAAGCAGCAGTTGAGACAGCTAAAATCAACGTATTTTTAAATGCACTCAAGACGTTGGAATTGCTGAATGCTTCGATATAATATTTTAAGGAAAAACCGGTAAACTCACTTAAGCTATTGGTAGAATTAAAAGAAAATATCATCATTACCAACACCGGAGCATACAACAAGAAGAATATGATGAAAACGTATATCTTGGAGAGTATTTTCATAGTAACATACCCCCATCTTCGTCATCGTCCGCATATTTGTTTATAACAGCTATTGATGCCATTATGATCAGCATTAAAATAAATGAAATTGCGCTACCGAAATTCCAGTTTTCGCCATAAAGGAACGAATCTTCAATAACCTCGCCAATCAATCGGTTATCTGTACCGCCCAATTTTTTGGAAATATAGAAGGTACTGATAGCAGGCACAAACACCATTGTAATTCCGGAGACAATGCCGCTTTTTGAAAGAGGCATAATAACTTTTGTAACAACCGATAATTTATTGCAGCCAAGATCCTGCGATGCCTCAATTACACTTTTGTCCAATTTTGAAATAATTGTATATATGGGCAAAAGCATAAAAGGAAGATAGTTGTATACCATACCCAAAATTACCGCAAAAGGAGTGTTAATCATCTGTAACGGTTCTTCTAACCAAACCGAAAGCATATTATTTATTACACCCGAATCGGCAATAATGTTGCTCAAAGAATATGTTCTTATGACCAAATTTGTCCACATAGGCAACATTGTAAGCATAATAGCTATCTTTTGCGTTACCGGCTTTGTCTGAGAAATAAAATATGCCAAAGGAAAAGCGAGAACCAAACAAATGCAGGTCGCAAGAAATGCATAGGCAACAGAACGCATAAAAATGGAAATATATTCTTTTGTAAACAACTTTGTAAAGTTAGCAAATGTAAAAGCGCCATCTGCATCGGTAAAGGTATAATATACTACCATCACCAGCGGAATAACTATAAACAAAACCGCCCAAACAGTATATGGCGCCGCTACAAAACGCTGAAGCAGCGATGACTTTTTATTCATCTTCGTCCTCATTATTTTCGGAAAGTTTATCAATTTCATCACTATAAGTGCTGTAATCGCCAAACACGCCCGAATATTCACTCTTCTTCATAATGTGAATTGCGTCAGGTTCAATATATAAACCGATAGTGGAACCGCAGGGCACAAAATCAGTTGTTTGAATCATCCACTTAAATCCATCAATATCAACAATGATTTCAAAATGAACGCCCTTAAAGGTTACACTTGTAACTTCGCCGGAAAGCATTCCCTTCTCAACGGACACAACATCAACGTCCTCGGGACGTATTACAACATCAACGGGCTCGTTCTTATCAAAACCACTATCAAGACAATCAAAGGTTTTACCTGCGAAAGACGCTTTATAATCGTCCAGCATTATACCGTCAATTATATTACTTTCGCCAATAAAGTCTGCCACAAATGCATTTTGAGGTTCATTATAAATATCGAGAGGAGAACCAATCTGTTGAATTTTACCGTTATCCATAACAACAACGGTATCGGACATGGAAAGGGCCTCTTCTTGATCATGTGTTACATATACGAAAGTGATGCCTAAGCGTTGCTGTATGGATTTTAATTCCACCTGCATATCTTTTCTGAGCTTAAGGTCAAGCGCAGCAAGAGGTTCATCCAGAAGAAGAACACGAGGCTTTACAGCCAACGCTCTTGCAATAGACACGCGCTGTTGCTGACCGCCGCTCAAAGAATTCACATCACGCTTGTTAAATCCGCGCAAATTCACCAGCTCGAGCATTTCATTAACGGTAGCTTTAATCTCAGCTTCACTCTTTTTCATTACACGCAAGCCGAAAGCAACGTTTTCATACACATTTAAATGAGGAAACAGTGCATATTTTTGAAAAATAGTATTTAAATGTCTTTCATAAGGAGGTACGTCATTTATACGTTGCCCTTCAAATAAAACGTCACCACTGTCAGGTTTTACAAAACCACCTAATATGCGCAAAGTAGTGGTTTTACCGCAACCGGAAGGACCCAACAGCGTTACGAATTCTTTTTCGTTTATATCTAAGCTCAAATTATCGAGAATCTGATCATCATCGAATTTTACAGATATATTACGAAGGCGTACAAGTGCGCCGGCTTTGTTATTTTCCAATTTCATTCTCCGTACAAATCAATATAATATATTATATTGATAATACAAATTTTTTACACTTTTGTCAATACTTTGGGAAATATATTCTTAATTTACATAAAAATACATAATAGGTGAGTGTGTGAGAAAACAAAATACATTCTTCAAAAGATTTTTAAAAGGAAGTGCTGTGGGTTTTGGTACAATCATTCCCGGCTTAAGCGGAGGGACCGTAGCGATGGCGGCAGGCATTTTCGAAGAAATCATGGAATGCTTATCAAACATTTTCAAAGATACCAAACAATCCACATCTACGATATTTCCCTATATTTGCGGATTTGTTTCGGGATTTATTATTTTAATATACCCTTTAAAGGCATTTAGCTATAATTTCCCCGTGATTTCGAAGCTCGTTTTTTGTGGAATAACGATTATTGGAGTTACGTTCTTTGTACGAAAAAATTTAGTTGTTCAATGGAACACCAAAATGTTCTTCGGGCTATTCCTCGGCAGTTTTAATGCATTCATTATCAGCACAATACTTTTATCAAGCAATATTAATATAGACGCAGAAAATACATTCTTATTAATGCTTATAGGACTTCTTTTGGCTTTAGCTTTGGTATTACCGGCTATTAGTTTTACTTATCTATTGGTTTATTTAGGCCTTTATGACAGAACCTTAGATGCCATTATTTCATTTGATATATCTTTCTTGTTACCACTTGGCTTAGGCATTATCGGTGGCACACTTTTATTCTCTAAATTATTTGTAACGGTGCTTTCAAAAAACAAAAATGAAACTTATGCAGTAATACTCGGTTTTATAATCATTTCCCTATCCGATACTTTAATCGGCCTCAAATGTTAACAGATTGTTAACCAATAATTTGGCGCACAGTGATATTATGTAAGTATCTCAAAAAATGGAGACACTTATGATAACAAAAAATCTCAGAAAAGCTCTCGAAGAAATAGGATTCCGTTATTCCGAAGGAACATCTCTCGAAAAACATCACGCCTATTCTGTTTATAACGGTTATTTGATTTCTGTTTATGAAACAGCAGGCAAAAGAACTGCATTTGTCAACTACAAAGCCAATAACGACGAGTTGAATGCTCAAATTTCCGATACAATTATTTCCAATAATCCCTCACTGCCTATATTGAATATATCATTTTCCGAAAACGGCATTTCGGTTGTTGTCAACGGCGACATTCCTTCGTTTATAAAATTGCTCGATGTTGTTACAGCAGTACTTTGCGACAATGGCATTAAAGGTATAGAAAACTGCTCCAAATGTGGCAACAAATTTGGCACACGAAAGCCCAAAAAGGTAACCGAAGGCAACTGTAATTATGCTCTCTGCGAGCACTGTGCCATTGAAACCATAGAAGATATTAACAATAAAAGCCAGGCCAAAGATAAAGAAATTGAATCTCAAAAAACCATATACGGCATTCTCGGTTCTATCGTATTTTCGTTAATTGGCACTTTCTTGTATTTTGTACTGTATTATTGGGTTTCTCCCAATTTAAATGCAAACGGAGAAAATATCGGCACAGGATTTCATTATATCTTCTGTGCTACAGGTACACTTGTTGCCCTTCTTTCTTATATTGGATATCGCTTATTCTGCAAGAAAATCAACGCAACTGCATATATAACAGTATCCGCCACTTCCCTTTTGTTTACCGCCATCGGACAATATATAGGCACTGTTTTTGAATAC
>JAZSDB010000064.1:0-2296 GCA_045530975.1 Eubacteriales bacterium | reverse complement strand
AGGTACAACCTCTGTAAAGGGTTTGCACCACCTTATAAGCGAAATTGTGGATAACTCCATCGATGAAGCGCTGGCAGGATACTGTAAGAACATTACGGTAATATTGCATTCCGACGGCAGCTGTGAGGTCCGTGATGACGGCCGTGGTGTACCTTCCGGTATCCATCCCACGGTAGGAAAGCCCACCCTGGAGGTTATCTATACCATTCTTCACGCCGGCGGTAAGTTTGGCGGCGGCGGTTATAAGATAGCAGGCGGTCTGCACGGTGTTGGCGCCAGCGTAGTTAATGCGCTTTCAAAGCGTGTTGAGGTTCGTAACCACCGTGACGGCAAGGGATATTATATCGCCTTCGAAAGAGGTCAGGTTGTAGAGGAGTTCCGTGAAACCGGCGACACCGAGGAACACGGTCTGCACGTTAGATTTTGGCCCGATGAAACCATATTTGAAACCGTTGAGTTTGATTATGAGCTTGTAAAAACCCGTTTGAGAGAGCAGTCCTTCCTTAATGCGGGCGTTGCAATCTCCATTGCCGACGAAAGACAGATAAACCCCGAAACAGGCGAGATGCTGAAGGAGGATTTCTGCTTTGAAGGCGGTATCCGCTCCTTTGTAGAATATCTGAATGCCAAAAAGGGCGCAGAAATGCTCCATGCCGACGTAATCTATGTGGCAGGTGAGAAGGATGGCTCTGCGGCAGAGGTTGCATTGCAGTACAACGATACCTACAACGAGGCAATTCTTTCCTTTGCAAACAATATGCACACCATCGACGGCGGTACCCACGAAACGGGCTTTAAGGCCGCTATCACCAAGGTGCTTAACGATTACGGCAAAAAGTACAATATATTAAAGAGCGAGGAAAAGCTCACAGGCGAGGACGTACGTGAGGGCTTGACCGCCATTATTTCGGTTAAGCTGGAGGATGCACAGTTTGAAAGCCAGACCAAGGCAAAGCTTGGTAACAGCGAAATCAGAACCCTTGTAGAGGGAATAGTAAGCGAAAAGCTTTCGGTATATCTGGAGGAAAATCCCGATACCGCAAAGGTTATTATAGAAAAATCCATCGCCGCCGCAAGAGCGAGAGAGGCGGCAAAGCGTGCAAGAGAGTTTACCAGAAGAAAGGGCTTGCTTGAAAGCAGCTCGCTTCCCAGCAAGCTTGCCGATTGCAACGAGCGCAGAATGGAATATACCGAGCTCTATCTGGTGGAAGGAGATTCGGCGGGCGGTACTGCAAAGGATTGCCGTGACTCCCGCTTCCAGGCAATTCTCCCCCTTCGAGGCAAGATTCTTAACGTAGAAAAGAACCGCCTTGACAGAGTTTATTCCTCGGTACAGATTATTCCCATTATCCTTGCGCTGGGTACAGGTATAGGCAGTGAATTTGATATAAGCAAGCTTCGCTACGGCAAAATAATCATTATGGCCGATGCCGACGTTGACGGATCTCACATCAAAACCCTGCTTCTCACCTTCTTCTTCCGTCACATGCGCCCCTTGATTGAGGCAGGCCACATCTATTCCGCAACACCTCCTCTCTTCAAGGTTTACAGAGGTAAACAGCAGAGATACGCCTTCTCCGACGAGGAAAGGGATATGTATATCGAGGAGCTTGGCGGTAATGCTCAGGCCGAAAGATATAAGGGTCTTGGTGAAATGGACCCCGATCAGCTCTGGGATACCACTATGGACCCCGAAAAGCGTATTCTTAAGCGCATTACCATAGAGGACGCTTTGGAGGCCGATGCTCTCTTCTCGGTGCTTATGGGCGACAAGGTTGAGCCCCGCCGTGAATTTATCGAAGCCAATGCAAAATACGCAAATCTCGACACCTAATTTTTTTAAAACGCGGTACACCGAGGTACAAATTTGCAAGCTCTTTTCCGCGATATCGAATCCTTGATTGTAAGTTTGCGGTGAAGAGGAAACAGATTTTCTCGATACTACAACGCAGACTTGAAAAATTTTTATTTATCTTTTTTCAAAAAGATTGGGCATATATCACGATGACAGGGTGACAGAATTGCTCTGTATTACAACGTGAAAGGAAAAAAATATGGCACACGAATACGATTACAGTAACCACGAAGAACAGATAATACATAATACGGGCATCGAGAACGAGATAAAGAGCTGTTATATCGACTATGCGATGAGCGTAATAGTTGGCAGAGCGCTTCCCGACGTGCGTGACGGTATGAAGCCGGTACACCGCCGTATTCTCTATGCGATGTACGAGGACAGACTGACCTACGATAAGCCCTTCAGAAAGTCGGCTACCACCGTAGGTAACGTGCT